>JADFJG010000024.1 GCA_022566265.1 Pseudomonadota bacterium
CGACGCTGGGCGCCTGGGGGCTCGGCTGGGAGGTCTGGTGCGACGGCATGGAGGTCACCCAGTTCACCTATTTCCAGCAGGTCGGCGGCATCGAGTGCGACCCCGTCTCGGTCGAGCTGACCTACGGCCTGGAACGCCTGGCCATGTACATCCAGGGCGTCGACAACGTGTTCGACCTGGACTGGAATGGGGTGGCGAAAAAAGACGGCGGCGTCCGCTACGGCGAGGTTTTCCTGCAGGCTGAACAGGAATATTCCAAATATAATTTCGAAATCGCCGATGTGGACATGCTGAAAGCCCACTTCAAGGACGCCGAGGCCGAATGCGCCCGTGCCTTGGCCGCCGAGTTGGCGCTGCCGGCCTATGACCAGTGCCTGAAGGCTAGCCATCTGTTCAACCTGTTGGACGCGCGCGGCGCCATCTCGGCGACCGAACGCCAGTCCTATATCAGCCGCATCCGGACGCTGGCCAAGGACTGCTGCGCGATGTGGCTGAAGTCTCAGGGGGTCGAGGTCTAGCCGATGCCCGAGCTTCTGCTGGAACTGTTGAGCGAGGAAATCCCGGCCCGCATGCAGGCGCGCGCGGCGGAGGATTTGAAGCGGCTGGTTTGCGACGGGCTCAAGGACGCGGGACTTTCATTCGATCATGCCGAATCTTACGTCACCCCGCGCCGTCTGGCCCTGGTGGTGGACGGTATCCCGGAAAAGCTGGCGGCAAAATCAGAGGAAATACGCGGCCCCCGCGCCGACGCACCGGAAAAAGCCGTCGCCGGCTTCAAGGGCGCTCTGCCGGAAGGCACGATTATTGTGAAGCGCGAGACCGATAAAGGCGAATTCTTCTTCGCCCTGGTCGAGCAGAAGGGGAAAAAGACGGAATATGTCTTAAAAGATATATTAGGTAGTACGCTAAACCGTTTTCCTTGGCCAAAATCAATGAAGTGGGCCGAGTGCGATCTGCCTTGGGTTCGGCCTTTACATAACGCGCTGGCAATATTTCAGGGCAAAGTAATTCCCTTTAGCATTGCCTTAAAATCACGCGATGGGAAACGTGCGTGGGGTGAAAGCGAAAACAATCTCTATGATTGGGAAAACCCTTTAACAGCAAACAACAAAACTCGTGGTCACCGCTTCCTCAGCCCCCAATCCTTCAAGGTCAAAGACTTTTCCGATTACAAGGCAAAGCTGGAAAAGGCGCACGTTATCCTCGATCCCGCCGAACGCCGCGCCAGGATCGAGGCCGAGGCCGGAAAGCTGGCCAAGGCGGCGAAATTAACTTTAATGGACGATCCCGCTCTTCTGGCCGAGGTCGCTGGGCTGGTCGAATGGCCGGTGGCGTTGATGGGCTCCATCGACAAGGCCTTTATGGACTTGCCGGACGAGGTGTTGACCACGTCCATGCGCCACCATCAGAAATACTTCGCGCTGACCGACGCGAAAGGCAAGCTGGCGCCCAAGTTCATCGTCGTCGCCAACACCGAGGCTTCGGACCGTGGCAAGGCCATCGTCGCCGGCAACGAACGGGTGCTCAAGGCCAGGCTGTCGGACGCCAAGTTCTTCTGGGATCAGGACCGGAAAGAGACGCTGGAGTCGCGGGCCGGCGCGCTCAAGGACCGGGTGTTTCATGCCAAGTTGGGCTCAGTCCACGACAAGGTCCGGCGGGTCGAGAAATTGGCCGGCGCGGTTGCCGAATATTGCGGCGCCGACGCCAATGAGGCCAAGCGGGCGGCGCGGTTGGCCAAGGCTGATCTTTCCACCGGCATGGTCGCCGAGTTTCCGGAACTGCAAGGCGTCATGGGGCGCTATTACGCGCTTAACGACGGTGAAGCGCCCGAAGTCGCCGCCGCCATCGCCGAGCACTATTCGCCCCAGGGGCCGGGCGACGCCTGCCCGTCGGCGCCTGTCAGCATCGCCGTGGCGCTCGCCGACAAGATCGATACCCTGGTTGGGTTCTGGGCCATCGACGAGAAACCGACCGGCTCGAAAGACCCGTTCGCTCTTCGCCGCGCCGCCTTGGGTGTCATAAGGTTGATCGTCGAAAATGGACTACGAATGGGACTGATAACTGTGATCAAAAATGCTCATGCTTTATTGGAAGACCCCATAGATAAAGGTGCAATGCGTGTTTCAAGGGGCCCAAAAACGGTTACCGAAAATGGGTCTAGTTTTCAGTTGACAGAAACGTACAAAATTATTTCAGCGGATGTTGTTGGGGATACCCTTCTTTCCTTCTTCGCCGACCGGCTGAAGGTGCAGATGCGCGAAAAGGGCGTGCGCCACGACCTGATCGAGGCGGTGTTTGCGCTGGGTGGTGAGGACGATTTGGTGCGGCTGTTGGCCCGCGTCGAGGCGCTGACGGTGTTTCTCGAGTCGGATGACGGCGCCGATCTGCTCACCGCCTACAAGCGCGCCGCCAACATCGTCGCCATCGAGGAGAAGAAGGACAAGCAAAGCTACGACGGCGAGGCCGACCCGAAGCTCTTCGCCCAGGGGGAGGAAACCGCCCTGCATGCCAGCCTCGGCGCCGCCATGGAGGCCAGTTCGGTGGCGCTGGAGGGGGAGGATTTCACCGCCGTCATGGCGGAGCTGGCCAAGCTCAGGGCGCCGGTGGACGCCTTCTTCGACGAGGTCACGGTCAATTGCGACGATCCCAGGCTGCGGGAGAACCGCCTCAGGCTGTTGTCGCAAATCCGCGCGACCCTTGGCAACGTCGCCGACTTCTCCCGGATTGAAGGGTAGCGGGAGGGCAACACGCCAGGCGGCATGACGTTCCGAGGGACGGTGTAAGGGGGCATGAGAAAGGCATACCGCCGGCCGTGTTCGCGAGGTCGACCGCCGCTTGAGCCCTTTGGGGGCTCCGCGCGCCGCCCTATCCGCGACCGAGACCATGTGCTATTAACCCAGGGACTCACCCCGTGAATGATCCGGGGGAAAGTTCACTGGAAGGAACCCATATATAATTATACCGTGGACGAGACCGCTTTTGCGCAAGCTCGGTCATGACCAGCAGCAAACGCATCCTTATCGTCGAAGACGACGAGCCCTTTCGGCGGACGCTCGGCGAACAGCTGCGGCTTCACGAGGACTTTGTCACCATCGAGGCCGATACCGGGGGCAAGGCGCTGGAGCTGGCCAAGGCGACCGATTTCGACATTATCATCCTGGACGTGGGCCTGCCTGACATGGACGGGCGCGAGGTCTGTCGGCTCATGCGCCACAACGGGGTGATGTCGCCCATCATCATGCTGACCGGTGCCGATACGGACGCCGACACCATCCTTGGCTTGGACGCAGGCGCCAATGATTACGTCACCAAGCCTTTCCGGTTCGGAGTTCTGCTCGCTCGGCTACGGGCCCAGATCCGCCAGCACGAGCGAAGCGAGTATGCGGTGTTCACGTTCGGCTCCTTTACGTTCCACCCGCGCAACAAATTTCTTTTAAATGAAGAGACCAACGAGAAGATCCGCCTCACCGACAAGGAGGCGGCGATTTTGAAGTATCTCGTCCGTGCCCGCGGTCGGGTTGTCGACCGGGATGTGCTCTTGGATGTGATCTGGGGCTACAGCGCCGCCATCGAGACCCACACCCTGGAAACACATATCTACCGGCTTCGGCAGAAGATCGAGCGCGACCCGTCCAACGCCGAAATACTGGTCGGCGAGCGTGGTGGCTACCGGTTGGTGCGTTAAGGGTTGCCTGGCCACCGAACTTTTTGTTCGGCAGCACGATGAATACGGCTCTATCCACGCCGCCAGGCGAGTGGACGAGCAGCGCGCCATGACAAGGGTGCTCATATCACCCGTTTTCAATGTGCCCATAAGGATCTGCTGGAGTACAACCGGGCAATCGAGCGTGTGCCCGAAATCCCCGAGGGGTGTCCCCGTTACCTAGACACGCAGATGTCGCCGCTGCAGTCCACCGTCATCGTCTCGCCTTGGACCAACCGCATCGTGATAAGAACAGCGGCGATCCCGGCGATCATTGCGCCATAGACGGGCACCGCATGGGGCGACAGTCCGGGGATACTGTGGAGCACGAGCACGTCGTTTCCGCCGGGAACCATCGCCGCTCCCAGCCCCATCAGAAGGCCGCCCACGAGGTTCCGCGCCCAGGAAAAGGACGGGCGCCAATCGAGGCGGAAACTGCCCTTCTCCCACGCCGATAAAACCATGCCGGCCAGCAGGAATGCAAAGAAGGCCAACTGGAGGGCCGAGGGGCCCGAGCCCGTTCCCATGACCCGCTCGATCGTTCGGCCGAGAGTACCGGTGTATGCCCACGAACCATAAATGGCGTAAAGGATGCCGTTACTAAGACCCAGCAGGGCCGCCGCCGTGGACAGCCGGTAGCGATTAGAAAGTACCAACGCCGTCCATGCCAGTCCGGATTGCCGGGTCCGCCAAAGGCGCGCGGCCTCCCAGACGATCCATGCCCAGAGGCCCGCGGCAAGGGCGAGGGCCCAGGGATTGGACGCGTCATATGCGGTTGGCGCCGGCACGTTGGGCGGCACCACCGACGACGTCACCAGAGAAACGTACGCCGCAATGCCCAGACAGAACCCGGCCAGGCTCAGCACCATGCTGACTTGGCCATTGGCAAGCCGGGTCAGGGTGGAAAAAGCACACCCCCCGTTGATGGCGGCACCGAGGCCGAACACGAAGCCGCCCAACACTGCGACCATCGACAGCCCCCAACCATGGCCGGAAACGCGGGCCGCCGGCAGCAACCAGATCAACGGCACCGTGATCGCTATGATCCACAGGATCGTTTTCACGAAGCTGAGAAACATATAGGCTCGGCCGGTGCTGAGCACCTCGGCCACCGCCCCGACCGTGCAAATGCTCGCCCGATGTGCGGAAAATCCGAGAAGAGCCGCGAGAAACAGCGAGAACACAAGAAGGGTCATGTCTGCGGCCTTTCGGTGTCGAGCCTCGCCCCCTGCTGGCCGTCGAGGTTGGGTTCGAACGGTTTTCGTGTGCGCACCCCGGTCCCATTGTCCAAGTCCGTGGATCGCCTGGACGTGCCTGGCCGTTTTCCGAGAAGCACGTCCAATACGCCTTCCCATCCGTTGCTCTGGGCGGTCTTGAGGCCGGCATCGAGGCCGAGGCCATCGGCGAGCCCATCGGTAAGCCCATCGGTAAGCACAGCGGCGAGTTGGCGCTGGTAACGATGGTTGCCCTCTTCCGGCGTTTCATAAATTTGCATGGCTTTGCTCCGACGCTGTTCGGCACCGAGGATGACCGGCGGGTTACTTCGCCGCCCGGCGCTTCCGCCTCGGGAACGGCCCCGCCACCGCGGACCGTGCGCTCTTGACGATTCGCCGGTCTCCGGCCGTCACCGGGGTCCAGTCCTCGCCCGAGGTGACCACGTAGCTCAGCCCGTTCGGCATACTCAGCACCATCGTCCAGGTCGCTCCCTCGGCGCTGGCGAACACTTCGATCAGCCCGCCACTCTCGGCGAGACCGAAGGCCACCGGCATTTCGGCGTAGCTGTCGCCGAGTACCTTGACCAGCGCCCAGCGCGGCAATCCGGCATCGGCCGATTGGGCCGGCGCCGGGCGCGATATCAGCGCCGCGCCCAAGAGGAGAAAACTCATGATCGCGATGGCCGCGATAAGTCGAGCGATAGCCCGGCCCGGCCTTTCGAGAAAACTTTCAAGGGGTTTCATGGCAACCTCCTGTACGGTTTGTGTCGTTGTTGTTTTTAGATTGGACGTTTCCATCGATTACGAATGTGACGCCGTTCACACTTCACTTAGACTTTACTTTGAGACACGAAAAGTTGATCGCGGCGTGAAATCGTCTTCTCGCCCCATTGATCGTCGACGACGATCCCAAGATCGGGTCAGGCCGTCTCGCTGGCTGCCAGGATGTAAACTTCCGGCCACCCACGGGACCGTTGGCTATGGGCGCCCGGGTCAGGCAGTGGGAAGGGTCGAGTCTCTTGGCGGTGGAACGGTGGCACGATTTCCCTGAATTTGGGAGTTATCTGGGAAATGTCGGTGCAAAGGGAAAACGCCGCGGGTCCATTCGTTAACCCGCGGCGCTCTCACCAGCACACCGGTCATTGGTGATGCCGCGCCGTCTACTAATTATCGGCGTATACAGAGTCCCACGGAAACTCCGTTGTGCCGGAGTCCTTGGCACCAGACGGGTCCTTGGCCGCACCGGAATCGAACGAGTTCATGGCCGCGCGGGGACCGCCCGGGTTGGTGGCCACGGCGGCATTCCGCACGCTAGTGGGCGATGCGACCAGAGCCGGACCGTCGAAGCCGCTAACCGCATCAGCGTAACCGGTGGAGGCAGTCGCGCCGCCAATGGCAGCCGCCGCGCCGAGTGCGATAAGAGTCTTCCTGAGAAAGTCGCGTTTGATGATAGACATAATATTGATCTCCTATGAGTGTTGTTAACTGTCGATGTTTTTAATGTGGAGGTTCCCATCGATTACGAATGTGACGCCGTTCACACTTCACGTAGACTTTACTTCCAGACACGAAAAGTTGATCGGCACGTGAGATCGTCTTCTCACCCCATTGATCGTCGACGACGATCCCAAGATCGGGTCAGGCCGTCTCGCTGGCTGCCAGGATGTGAACGATGCCGATCGTCCTTCGCCAAAACCGTATTCGCCGGCCGATATTTGCCGGGTCGACTCGCATCTTCCGCTTTTCGGTGGGTGAGTAGCGCCAAGGGCCGCGCCGAAGCATGGGACGGAATAACCGGCCCCATATCGGATAACGTTTTAGTACAGGGAATCGACGTACTTAGCGAAATCCCCGACCGCCGACAGTTGACGAAGCACGAAAGAGTACGTGTCCTCCAACGCAATCCAGACGGCGGGACGAGTGCTCGACAGAATAAGGGCGAAAGTCGCGACGACGGGTGCCATCACGACGGCATCGCCGGGGAACCACAATGGATGCCTTCCGTGATCCGCCTTCCGGTGCCCTGCTGATTGGCGCGCCGAAGCTACTGAATCAGAAAATGTCATGACGACCTCCTTATCAAAATATTCTGTCGCCGCGCAATAAGGTCGTTATCAGTAACGAAGGCAGGTTTCGCGCCGCGCCTGGCGCCGCTCAACGACTGGGCATTACACTGGCATCCGCTATGTCGGAGACTTCGCGGTAGGCCGGCGGCATTGCTTTCGACCCGACAGTGTCGCCGAATGTCCGACCGATGGAGGCGGTATTGAACGAGAAGGAAAAGGTCGAGTTCTCCGGGTGCCATTTTCCCTGCGAGCATCCGGCCAACAGGGCGACGGCCGCGAGCGTGACAATCATGCGCATATCGCGTTCTCCTTGGTTAGCAAGCGTTGAAATCCAGCGCTCTTCGATCCGCGAACCTGATGTTCATTTCGTGACTACGTTTCCTGGTTCGCCTTCATCGTTGGCGATATAATACGGAGACGCCTTACGCAGTTCTGTTAACCGGTTCACACAAGGGCGGCGATTTGCGAGGGGTCTTTTCTCGGCTGCGTCTCGGCGGCTGACCGTCGAAGGGATGTTCGGAGAGACAACAGCGAAAGCGGGTGGGCGCGATCGATAAGCAGACATTGCTGACCACGCACTATCTCTTCCGCGACCTCGATCCGGCGGTCGTCGAGCGCATCGCCGCGCTTGGCGTGACCCGCGGGCTCGATGCCGGCGAGGTCCTGTTCCAGAAGGGCGACTCGGGCGATGCCCTCTACGGTGTGCTGTCCGGCAGGATCCGGATCAGTACCAATACCCCTGGCGGCAAGGAGCTCATTTTTGCCATCATGGATCCGGGGGAGGTGTTTGGAGAGATCGCCTTGCTAGACGGCAAGGCGCGCACGGCCGACGCCTCGGCCATAGGGCCAAGCAAGTTGTTCATGATCCACCGGCGCGACTTCCTCGTTTTTCTCGAACGGGAGCCCCGGCTCGCCATCCACCTGTTGCAGTTGGTCTGCGGGCGTCTGCGCCAAACCGACGAATTGGTCGAGGATGCCGCTTTCCTGGCGCTTCCGGCGCGGTTGGCAAAGCGCCTTTTGAGCTTGGCCGAGTGTCACGGCGAACCCGATTCGCGAGGCGTCCGGGTCGAACTGCGAATTTCCCAAAACGAACTGGGGCAATTAACCGGGACGTCGCGGGAGAGCATCAACAAGCACCTGAGGCGCTGGCGCAAGAAGGGTTGGGTCGCGCTCGGCCGTAACCGTGTCATGATACGGAACTGCGAGGCGTTACAAGAGCTTGTCGATACAGAACTCGAGGGGTAATACGCCCTGTTTCAGCTTGGTGACGGCGGTTCTTTCCGCTGATGGGTGGCGTCCGGCCTCGACATTTCCCGTGTTGTTCTCCATCCCGCCAAGCGGTATGACGTTCCGAGGGATGGTGTAAGCGGGCATGAGAACGGCATCGGGGTGGTTCAAGACCGAGCGGGAGGGCGAACGCCTGCGCGTCATTGCCGGCGGCAGTTGGGAAACCGGCGCGCTGGCGGAACTGGATGGCGGCCTCAGGCGGCTCGCCGGGGAGCCGGTGCGAATCGCCGCCATCGACCTCAGCGCGGTGGACAGCATGGACACCGCCGGCGCCTGGGTGCTTTACCGCACCCGCAGGGACTTGCGGGCGCGGGGCGTCGCCGCCGAGTTCGAGGGCGTCGACCGGTCCTTTGCCGACCTCCTGGCGCGGGTCGAGGAGGGCGATGTGGAACAGACGCTGGTTCGCGACCGGCTCCATCCCGTCATCGCCCTGATCGCCCATATCGGCGAGGTTTCCCTGGCGGCCTTCCATGAATGCGCCTCTCTGCTGTCGTTTCTGGGCGTTACCGTCATCACCCTTGGCCGGTCGATCGTCAGGCCCAGGCGCATCCGGTTCACCTCGCTGGTCAGCCATATCGAGCAGGTCGGCTTGACCGCCATACCCATCGTCGGCCTGCTGTCGTTCCTGATAGGGGTGGTGATCGCCTACCAAGGGGCGGAGCAGTTGCGCCAGTTCGGCGCCCAGGTCTTCACCGTCAACCTGCTGGGCAATTCGATGCTCCGGGAGATGGCGATCCTGATGACCGCGATCGTCGTCGCCGGACGGTCGGGCAGCGCCTTCACCGCCCAGATCGGGACCATGCAGGTCAACGAGGAAGTCGACGCCATGCGGACCATGGGGCTGGATCCGATCGAGGTGCTGGTCCTGCCCCGGGTCTTGGCGCTGGTCATCGCGCTGCCGTTGCTGACGGTATTGGCCGACCTGACGGGCCTTGCCGGCGGCGCGCTGGCGACCGTCCTCGTCGTCGATATTTCGTTGGCCCAGTTCATGGAGCGCCTCAATAACGCCGTGCCGCTGGCGGCCTTCTGGGTCGGTATCGTCAAGGCGCCGGTATTCGGCTTCCTGATAGCGATGGTGGGCTGCCGCGAGGGACTGATGGTTGTCGGCAGCGCCGAGAGCGTCGGCCGCCACACCACGAAGTCGGTCGTCCTCTCCATTTTCCTTGTCATCGTCGCCGACGCCTTGTTCTCGATCTTCTTTCTCTATATCGGCGTTTAGACATGGCCGAACCCCCCGTCATCCGCGTCCAGGGTCTGAGCACGAAGTTCGGTTCCCAGGTGATTCACCATGGCCTCGACCTCGAGGTGCGCCGAGGCGAGATATTCTGCGTCGTCGGCGGCGCCGGCAGCGGCAAGTCGGTGTTGATGCGCACCATCATCGGCCTCATCCGCCCGGCGGCGGGGAAGGTCGAAATCTTCGGCGAGGACAGGGCGGGCAATGATGATTCCGGCCGGCAACGGCTGGAGATGCGTTGGGGGGTGCTGTTTCAGGACGGCGCCCTGTTCTCCTCCCTCACCGTGGCCGAGAACGTCCAGGTGCCGCTCAAGGAGCACACGGATCTGGCGCCCGAGCTGATCCAGGAGATCGTGTCGCTGAAGATCGCCATGGTCGGCTTGCCGCCCGACGCCTGCACCAAGTACCCGTCGGAGCTTTCCGGCGGCATGCGCAAGCGCGCCGGCCTGGCCCGGGCCTTGGCGCTCGACCCCGAGATCCTCTTCCTCGACGAGCCGACGGCGGGGCTCGACCCCATCGGCGCGGCGGGTTTCGATTCGCTGATCATGAGCCTCCGCCAGACCCTCGGCCTGACCGTATTCATGGTCACCCATGATCTCGACAGCCTCCACGCGATCTCCGACCGCATCGCCGTTTTGGTTGACAAAGCCGTCGTGATCGGGACCATCGACACTCTTTCACGTGAGTCCCATGCCTGGATCCACGATTACTTCCACGGTCCGCGGGCGCGCGCCGCCGCGCCGAGATAACATCAGCCATGGAAACGCGCGCCAGTTACATCCTCGTCGGCTCCTTCGTGCTGGCGTTCGTCGCCATCGCTTTCGCCATCGTCACCTGGTTCGCCAAGACCGAATTCGACCGGACGCCGGCCCAGTATCACGTTTATTTCACCGGCTCGGTGACCGGCCTCGAGATCGGCAGTCCGGTCCGCTACCGCGGCGTCGCGGTGGGCAGCGTGGCGGACATCCGCATAGACCCGAAGAACGTGGAGCGCGTCCGGGTGACCTTCGAGGTCGCCATCGAAACACCGATCAAGGAGGACACTTTTGCGACACTCGGCCTGCAGGGAATCACCGGCGCCGCCTACGTTCAGCTTGGCGGCGGCACCCAGGACAGCGCCAACCTGGTGGCCAAGGAGGGCGAGCCCCTGCCGGTGATCGCCGCCAAGGCGTCGGAGATCGAGCGGCTGTTGACCAAGGCGCCGGAGCTTTTGGAGAAGGCCTTCGTTCTGGTCGAGCGCATGAGCGCTCTGCTCGACGACCGCAACCAGAAGGCGGTCGCCGATACCTTGCGGAACTTGCATAAGGTGAGCCAGAACCTGGCGGCAAGCTCGGGCCGCTTCGAGGAGGTTCTGACCGAAGCGGGCGGGGCGGTAAAATCGCTGCGCGTCGCCTCGGAACGGATCGAGGCGTTGGTAAACTCGGTGCAAGACCGGGTCGGGCCCCTGGCCGATAGTACCCGCGACACCATGGCGGAACTCAAGGGCACCATCGTAGACATCCGCGGCACCGCCCAATCCTTCACCGAAGTGGCGAAATTGCTCGATAAAATGATCGCCGAGAACCGCGGGCCGTTGCGCGATTTCTCCCGGCGCGGGCTCTCCGAACTGTCCCAGTTCATCGCCGAGTCGCGGTTGCTTGTCGCCGATTTGGCGCGGCTGACCGTGCAGATCGAAAGGGACCCCGCCCGCTTCTTCTTCGGCGACGCCCAGAAGGGGTTCGAGGCCAAATGATGGGACCGGCGATGGGGCCGATCACCGGCCGCGTCATTGGAATTTTCGGCATCTGCTTGTCGTTGGCGGCGGCGGGTTGTGTGAACTTGGCGCCGGGCGGCAAGGAACCGGCGCGGCTATTCACGCTCAGTCCCAAAAGCACCTTCGCCAAGCAACTCCCCACCACCGGCTGGCATCTCAACGTCGATATACCGTCGGCGGGGTCGATGCTCGGTTCCCCGAAAATCGCCCTTAGGAAAAGCGCTTTCGCGCTCGACTATTACGCCCGGGCGACCTGGATCGACAGGGCGCCGGCGATGGTGCAGACCCTGCTGGTCGAAAGCTTCAGCAACACCGGCAAGATCGTTTCCGTGACCGGCCAGGCGTTGGCTCCCCGCGCCGATTACGCCCTGGTGACGGAGTTGCGCGAGTTCCAGGCTGAATATGACGGTGACGGGCCGCCGGCGGTGCGTGTACGGATCAACGCCAAGCTGGTCCAATTGCCGCGGCGAACGATGGTTGCCGCGACATCGGCCGAGTACGTCGAGCGCGCCAAGGGCACCGATCTCGATTCGATCATCAACGCCTTCGACGAGGCGCTGGGCCGGGTGATGCGGCGGATCGTCGAATGGACGCTGACGGCGCTGCCCGCCGAGCCCAAGAAGTGAGGGGGGAGGGTACTAGGAGTTGACCGGTTCCTTGAGCGGCAGGGCCGGCTGGGGCTCGGCGTAGAACATCGGCTCGGCGCGGTCGAGGCTGCGGTCGAAGGGCTTGCGCATGCGCACCTTGGTGCCGCTCCCCTTGGCTTGGCGCATCGCCTTCTGTAGCTCCTTCGCCATCTCCAAATTCCACGGCAGCGCGTAGGATAGCGGCTCCGGGTTATCCTCGAACTTGAGCCACAGATAGATCGCCTCGTGCTCCCGCATGGTGGCGCCGATCACGGTGGCGTCCGGTACCGTCGCCAGCGCCCATTCGAGGTTGGCCGGCTTGGGCCTGCCGAGCAGGTTCACCAGGCCGGTATAGGCTGTCGCCATCAACAAGCCGGATAGTGCCAGGGCCGAGAGCTTGAGCCACAGCCCGCGCGGCGCCCACACCGCGATGCTCGCCAGCGCCGCGGCGATGACGACGGCGGAGGTATAGAGATACATCAGAGTGTCCATCCGATTGTGCTCCTAGAACCGCTCTAGCGCCGCGCGGCGCGGAGATCTCGCTGCAGCTCGTGGATCGAGCCGGGAACCAGCATGCCGTGCTCGTCGATGGCAAAACGCACCACCGTGATCTCCTGCCCGACACGGACCAGTTCGACGTTGCCCGTGGCGATCGGCAGCACCGTGGCGTTCCGATTGGCCTTGATGCCGACGGCGACCACCGCCGGTATCGGTAACTTACTGATTTTGCTGCGATAAAGGTGCAGATTCACGGTGTATTCGCCGGCCGGGATGCCGCGGCTGTAGGCGACCTCGTAGTTCAGCTTGGTGGCGTCGTTGGCGTGGCCGAGATCGTCACGCAAAAGGTTGAAGATGCGCCCGCCCTTGTTGGAGTAACCGACCGGCACGTCGCCCGGCGCCTCCACCCACAAATCCACGTCGGCATCGATGTCATCCGGCCAGCGCAGCTCGACGATGACGTTTCCGGGCGGCTGGCTCGCCTCGTTGGCGTCCACCGGCGGGTTGACGTGGGGCAACAGCAGGATGACTATGGTGATGAAGCCGAGAAGCGCCAGCATGATGACGTCGCGGAAGACCGTGCCGTCATCGTCTTCGTCAATCTGGTCGAGATTCTGCATTGGCCTCTCCGAGGGCGACGAGGCTGGTGGCCAGCTTGACCGCGCCGCCGGCGAGGAAGCGGTAATTCACCATCAGCCACAGATGCAGCACGGCGCCGACGAGGGTGGTGTAGAGCGCCACCGACATGCCGCTGATGAGGGCGGTGACCATCGGCGTGATGGCGCGGACGTCGCCGGCCGCCTTGGGATCGACGCCGGAAAGCGCGATGACGAAACCGAGCACGGTGCCGATGAGTCCAAGCAGCACCAGGGAGGCGGCGACCTGGCGCACGACGGCGATGCGGTTGGCAAGCTTGACGCGAAGGGCGTCGGCGGTGATCCCGCGGCTGCCCGAACCGCGCCCGCCAACCTCCTTGAGATAGGTCGCCGCCCACGAGGCGGAGCAGCCCTCGGTATTGCGCACGCAATCCAGCTCCCGGCTGATTTTCCAGATCTTGCCGGTGCAGACCCCGAGACCACCGAGGAAGACACCGAAAATGGCCAGGGACAGCCCGGTGACGTCGGCCTCGATGATGACCGTGATCCAGCCTTGGATGTAAACCGCGCCGAGGAGCGCGAAGGTCGCGAGGTTGAACACGACATAACGGAGGAGAAGAAGGTGCAGATAGCCCTCGTCCAGCCCTTTTTTGGCCGTGGACGGGACGTTCCAGCTCTGGGGGGCGCAGGGCACCACCTTCACGCGCTCCTGGGGCACGCGCTCCTGGGGCACGCGCTCCTGGGGCGCATATTCTCTCACGAAAGCCCGTGCTTTTTGAACAACCTGGGTCATTTGCGGTCCCATGGTCCAAATTGTCTCGCTGCAAAAGCCGTCGCCGAACCTTGAGCGGGGCCTGTGCAACCTAGAGCTTTGACCCTTATGGTTAACAAAAGGTTAGTGTTTGCAGGATGTTACAAAAGACGCTGCCGCCGGTGAGGGGTCGCTCGACGGTCAAGAGAGGGCTTCTGGCCGCGGTTCCCAGGGAAATTCGCTTCCCATGACGCCGCTTGAACCCGGCCTCGAAGATCGCATGGGAAACAGGAAATCGATGGCCCCGGGCGGCCGGTCAGGGCGGAGAGTCGGCCTCGGTATCGCCTTGGGTCTCCATCCAGGCGGGTTTGTGGGGCTTGAGCCGGGCGCCTTCGGCGGTGAAGGCCTGGTCTTGTTTCTCGGCCCTTTCGACCATCTCGAGACGGAGCAGGGCGATTCCCGCCTGGCCGCGCCCCGAACGCATCTCGCCGGCCTCCTTGGGGCCCAGCATGATCGGTGTGCCGCTTGGCGGCAGCGGCCCTTCGATGGTCACCGGCATCAGGCGCTTGCGCACCAACCCACGGTATCTGGTGCGCGCCGTCAATTCCTGGCCGATATAGCATCCCTTGTCCCAGTCGACGCCGTTAAGCTCATCGAAGCCGCTTTCGAGAAGCAGGGATTTCTCGACCGTCAGGTCCTGGCTGCCGTCGGGCAGGCCGTAACCGAGGCGCGCCTGGTCATAATCCTCATTCGTCGCCGGCGTGAACCCCGCCGCCCGGAGCCCATCGGCGGCGCCGTCCTTGGGCAGGATCGCCCGTGCCCCGATGCCGGCGAATCTGGGATCGACGAAACAGATGCCGCCGGCGAAAGGCCCGCCCTGGCCCTCCTGGCCGCGGAGGCTTTCGGAATCATCGGGGCCGTCGCCGAGAAGCGCCACCACCGCGTAGCGGTCCGACGCATCCTCGATCGTGACCTTGGCCCTCAGCTTGAAGAAATCGAGGCGGCGCTTCAGATCCCCGAGACGCGCGCCCTCGCAGTCGATCACCAGGGATCCGTCGACCTCGGCGATGAAGAAATCGTGCAGGAACTTGCCTTGGGCGTTGAGAAGGGCGGCGTAGATCGCGCGGGCGGGGCCGACCTTGTCGATGTCGTTCGAGACCAGGCCCTGGAGAAACTGGCGCCCATCGGCGCCGCCGACGGCGAGCACGCCGCGACCGTCGAGAAGGACGAAGGATTTTTGACCGAGGGCTATCATCTAACCAATCATGAGGTAGGCCGGGCGCGGCCATTTGGCAAGGCCCGCGTTTGAAGGCGGCCGCCATGGCCGGTCCCCAAACCTCCTTTTTTGGCGTCTTGGCAAGGACTTGGCCCGGCCGTATAAAGTTGGCCGATGGCGCGCGTCATGAACATCCTCTTCATCACCTCGACCCGGATCGGCGACGCGGTCCTGTCCACCGGACTTCTCGATCATCTCATTTCACAATATCCCGATGCCCGGATCACCGTCGCCTGCGGACCCGAGGCGGCGCCGCTGTTCGAGGCCGTGCCCAATCTTCGCCGCGTCATGGCGATGGAGAAAAAGCCCTTCGGCCGTCATTGGCTGGGACTTTGGGCCGGTTGCGCTCCTCAATACTGGTCCCTCGTCGTCGATCTCAGGGCGTCGCTGATCGCCTGGTTCCTGCTTGCCGGCGAAAGGCGGGTGCTGAAGACGGATGCGGCGCTGGTGCACCGTGTGCGCCGGCTTTCCGGACTGTTCGGACTGAGCGAACCTCGGGCGCCGCGCCTGTGGACGGCGCCCAGGCACGAGGAGGCGGCCAGGCGGCTGGTTCCCAATGGCGGGCCGGTGCTGGCGCTCGGCCCGACGGCCAACTGGCGGGCCAAGCAGTGGCCGGCGGAGAATTTCAAGGAACTGGCCGCGCGGTTGACCGCGCCGGACGGACTCCTGCCCGGCGCCAGGGTCGCGGTTTTCGGGGTGGCGTCGGAGCGGCCCGACTCGGCGCCGGTCATCGAGGCCATCCCGCCCGAGCGGATGATCGACCTGGTGGGCGAGGTCGACCTTTTGACCGCCTTCGCCTGTCTCAAGCGTTGCGCCCTGTTCGTCGGCAACGATTCAGGACTGATGCATCTGGCGGCGGCGGCGATACCGACCGTCGGCCTGTTCGGGCCGTCGAGGGTAGAACATTACGCACCCTGGGGCCGACATACCGAAGTGGCGCTAACCGCGATCCCCTTCGACGACCTGTTCCCGCCCGATTTCGATCACCGCACCACCGGCACGCTGATGGACAGCCTCGGCGTCGATGCCGCCGAGGCGGCGGTAAGGGCGTTGTGGGAACGGTGTGGAGGCGCCCGATCATGACCTCGCCGCCGCCGGCCACGGGGCGGAAGCTGTCGGCCCTCATCACCGTCCATAACGAGGAGGCCCGGCTTGGCGAATGCCTGGACACCCTGGGCTTCGCCGATGAGATCGTCGTCGTGCTCGACGACTGCACCGATGGTTCGAAGGAGATCGCGTCGCGCTTCACCGGCCGCCTGGTCGAGGGGGCTTGGGACATCGAGGGCGAGCGCCGGAACGACGGCATCGCGGCTTGTTCCGGCGACTGGATCTTCGAGATCGATGCCGACGAACGGGTGCCCCAGGCCCTGGCCCGGGAGATCGCCGGAACGGTCGCGTCGTCGGACCATGACTGGCACCCGATCCCGGTCGACAACTATATCGGCGCCCGCCTGGTGCGGTACGGCTGGGGCGCCTATATGGGGCGCTCGTCCTATGCCGGCTTGTTCCGCAAGGGCGCCAAGTCGTGGGGGCCAGAGCGGGTGCATCCATCGCTTAGCTTGTCGGCGCGAAGGGGGCCGGGTCTTGAAAATCGCCTCGAACATTACGTTTACCGCGATATCTCGGATCTCATCCACCGCTTCGACCGTTACACCACCTTAAGGTCCCAGGACCTTCGCGCCTCCGGCGATATCGGCTCGCTGGCCGCCAATGTGCGGCGCATTTTTTCGCGCTTCTTCAAGTGCTACGTCAGCCGCAAGGGGCACAGGGAAGGCGCGTATGGCTTGCTGATCGCGCTGTTCGCCGGTCTCTATCCGATCGTTTCCTACCTCAAGGCGAGGATCGGGGAGGAATGAGCGTGCGCATCGTGCTCGCCGACGGCGGCATCGAATTCGATGGCGCGACCATGGAGCGACGACCGCTCGGCGGCGTCGAGACGGCCGTCGTCTGCCTGACACGGGAGTTGGCGCGGCGCGGTCATCAGGTGATGGTGCGCAACAATTGCGCCGCGCCCATGGTGCATGACGGGGTCGACTGGGCGCCGCTCTCGGACGGCCTGCCGGATACCGCCGACATCTATATCGCCAACAGGGGCGATAAGCTGCTGGGGCTCATGCCCCGGGCGCGGCGGACCGTTTTCTGGATCCACAATCCGGCCCGCTACCTGCTCAAATGGCGCTTTCTCGGGAAACTCTGGCGCCTCCGGCCGCCGATCGTCTTCATCGGCGATTACCACGCCACCACCTATCCCCGTTGGGCGCCGGACGGCGGGCGCATCGTCATCCCTTACGGCATCGACGAGACCTTCTCGACCGCCGAGCCGGCCGGGGACCCACCCGGTCCGCGCGCGGTATTCACCTCCAATCCGCTGAGATCGCTCGATTGGCTGCTCGAGCTCTGGACCGGGCGCATCCTTCCTCGTGTCGCCGGCGCCGAGCTTCACCTCATTTGCGGGCCGGCCACCTACGGCGCCTACGGGGCGGCCAAGGCGGGCGCCATGGAAGCGGTGCTCGACCGCGCCCGGGCGCTGGCGGATCACGGCGTCGTGGTCAGCCCCCCGGTGCCCAAGGCCCAGTTGAGCCGGGAGTTGCGCGCTTCTCGGGTCATGCTTTACCGTGGCGACGTCAACGAAACCTTTTGCCTGGCGGTAGGCGAGGCACAAGCCATGGGCGTTCCGGCCGTGGTCGGCAAGCTGGGCTCCGTGGTCGAGCGCGTGATCGACGGAGAGACCGGATTCGTCGCCGGGGACGAGGAGGCTTTCGCCGACGCCGCCGTCAGGTTGCTTACCGACGACGATTTGTGGCGCCGGCAGCAACAATGCGCCCTTGCCCATCGACGCCGCTGGGGCTGGCCCGAGGCCGCCGCCGAATTCGAGAGGCTGATCCCCTGAGGCGACGACGGCTCCGGCGCCGGTTGCCCGGGCCGATGCCGGCCTCTTTGCTTTGACTTAATGGCCTCCAGGATGCATTGATTTCGCTAGGAGCCGTAATGCTGGAAGGGCAACACATGCCGGAACACTGGGAGGGCCCGTTCGGCAAGGTTGGAATTGTGCATCGCACCTGCCCGCTCTGTGAGCACGACAACGGTGCCCAACCGGCAAGCCGATACTCCCACGATATTTGGCAGATCAAATACTGCTCGCGGTGCGGATTCGTTTACATCGAAAAGGCACCTGACTACGAGGCGCTGTTCTCGAAAATGGCTTGGGAGCGGACGACCAAGGTTGAGGAACAACGCCGAGCCTCGATCCGGCCGTTCTCCTACGGATTCAGCAAAAGGACCAAGTGGCGAATGCGCATTCTACCGCGCAAAAAGATGCACCTGCTGATCGGGTCCTATGCAAAGCCCGGAAACGTGATCGATCTTGGCTGCGGTAACGGCATGGCCATGGCCACGTTGGCCGACGGCTTCGTGCCGTTCGGCATAGAGATTTCGACCCACTTGGCCCGCTTGGCCGACGGCGTGTTTGGGAATCGTGGCGGCCGGGCGATAAATGGGCCCTGTCTTGAAGGACTCAAGGAGTTTCCCGACGCCTTTTTCGGTGCCGCGTCCTTGCGCTCCTATCTGGAGCACGAAATGAAACCAGTGGCGGTGCTTCGAGAGCTACACCGAACGCTGGAGCCGGGAGGAGTGGCCATAATCAAGGTGCCAAATTTCGGCTCCCTGAACAGGATGGTCACCGGCCGCAAGTGGTGCGGATTTCGCTACCCGGATCACCTCAATTACTTCACCCCGGGCACCCTACGGGCGATGGCAGACAAGTGCGACTATCGCACGTGGTTCGGTTCGACCTTCCGATTGCCGACAAGCGACAACATGTATGCCCTCCTGACGAAGACTTAACGGTCTGATTCGGGCTGGGGTTGGCGTTCAGCTTTCATGCTGTTCCCAAAAGGGGGGCAATCGCCTTTGAAATGGCATAGAGTGGAAGTCTCAATGGTTTCAACGGGAAACGTCGATGGAAGAGACTGGCGTAAAGCGACGTCTTGGCGTGAACCTCACGGCTCGACTCGACGGTTACACCCAGGCGCTGGCCCCGATGCGGCGATTCCTACTCTGCCTCGGCCTTTACATGCTCTTGCTGTTCGCCCTTCGCGGCTTCCTGTTTCCCGCCGCTTCCAGTGACGCCGCCGAGCAGCTGCTGTTCTCCCAATCCCTCGACTGGGGGTATAGCCTAAGGAATCCGCCGCTTTACACCTGGCTGGTGATCGCCTCCCAGCAGGTCTTCGGTGTCACCATCCACTCCGTGGCCTTCGTCAAGTTCACGGCGATGTTCCTCATCTACTTTTTCCTCCGCCAGGCCGCCTTCGGCGTGCTCAAAGACGAGCGGTTGGCGAGCGTGGCGGCGTTATCGCCGCTAGCGCTTTACCTCATCGCCTGGGACTCGGTGATGAACTACAGCCAGACCGTGCTCGTCGCCGCCATGGTCCCAGCGACCTTTTGCGCGCTTTTGCGCCTCGATCGCCGAGACGGTCTCGCGTCCTACGCCATCTTGGGGGTGGCGGTGGGGATCGGACTGATGAGCAAGTACACCTACGCCATTTTCATCATTTCGCTGTTGGCGGCGGCGATGATGGACCAACGGCTGCGCTTGCGCCTGTTGAACGCCAGGAGCCTCATAAGCGTCGCCATCGCCGCCGTGATCATCCTGGGGCATCTGCTTTGGTTGCTCGAGAACTCGGCGGCGCTCGCCCCGCTGATCCAATCCAATTTCACCTTCCCGCATGACGCGGATCCGGTCTCGACGGCCTTCCTCGGGCTTGGCTCCGTCCTCACCGCTTTCTTCAACGCGTCGGTGCCGCTGATCGTCCTGCTCGCCTTGTTCTTCTGGAAGGCTTTCGCCCCCTTGCGCGGCGCGAGCGCGCCTTCGGACCGGTACCGGAGGATCGTCGGCGCCTCGCTGATCATCATGACGGGCGTGATCTTCGTGCTCGTCCTTGGCGCAGAAGTCACCCGGCTCAGGACCCATTACATGGCCATGTTCATCCTGTTCCCGGTTTACTTCTTCGCCCGCGCCCAGGCGGCGGGCGTTTCCGGCGCCGCGCTGGCGCGTTACGCCGGCGTCGTCTCGGTCCTCGCCGTCATCATCGCCATCGCCGTGCCGCTCATCTACGTGGCCGAGCCGTTGAGGTGCAAGAAGTGCACGCTGATGGTGCCCTACGCCGCCTTCGCCGAGCGCTTGCGCGACGCCGGTTTTACGCGGGGCAAGGTCATCTCCTGGTACCTTCCGGTGCTCCTCAGCGGTAATTTGCGGGTGCACTTCCCGGATTCGGCCTTCGCCAGCGCCAAATATCCCGTCTACGACCCGCCGGGACTCAAGGCGAAGGGCCAGTGCCTCGTCATCTGGGAAAGCAAGCGCTATGCCGAGAAAAAGGCCGATATGCTGGTCGAGGCCCGCAAGAGATTGGGCGCGGCGATCACCGGGAACGAGCCGGTTGGCACGATTACCCTGCCCTTGACTGCCGCCAAGAAAGACAAGTTCCAATATGCCTATTTGCTGGTGCCGCCCGGCCAAGGCACATGCGAATGAAAACCATGGACATGACGGCTTCATTGACGCCGGTTGCGCGGGTGCTCGTCCTGGCCATACCGGCGTTGCTGGTGATCGGCAAGGCGCCGCCCGATATCGCCGTGTCGCTGGTGGCGTTGCTGTTCCTTATCCGCTCCGCCCTGCTCGGGGACTTCTCGTGGGCGCGGACCCCGTGGATCAAGGCCGCGTTGGCGGTCTGGATTTATCTGATTTTGGCCAGCCTCGCCGCCGAACATATCGGCGCCGCCCTCGGTCGGGCGGGCCCCTGGGTCCGGTTCGTCCTATTCGCCGCGGCCTTGCAGTTCTGGGTGCTGAATGACGGTGTGTGGCTGAAAAGGTTGTTGATCGCGACAGCCGCGACGGTCGGTTTCGTCGCCGCCGACACGATCTTCCAATTCGTCTTTTCCTATGACATCTTCGGAATAGAGAAATATTCCGAGGTCCGTATGACCGGTCCGATGACCGAGCTGCCGCCGAAGGTCGGCGTCTACATCATGAGGCTGATGTATCCCGTCCTCGTCTGGGCGATGTTCTGGGCGGCCGTGAGTGGCAGGGGATCGATGGCCAAGGTCGCCGCCATCGCCGCGATCTCGGCCGGCGTCACCACGGTGATGATCACCGGCGAACGGATGGCTTTCCTGCTCGCTCTTTTCGGACTCGGAGTCACCGTCGTCCTGCTCCCGGCGATGAGACGCACCTTTTTGGTGGCGCTGCTGGCGGTTGGCCTTAGCGTTGCCGGCATGTTCGCCCTCAAGCCGTCGGTTGCCGACCGCTCGTTTAACACCGTCGTTTCCGTCGTCGGGAATTTCTGGCAGACCCCCTACGGCCAGGGGTGGATCGGCGGGCTGAAGGTCGCCCGGGCAAACCCGGTGATAGGGGTCGGTCTCAAGAATTACCGTACCACTTGCCGGACCGTGGTCTACGGTTCGCCCGACAAGATCGGGCCCGCCTGCAGCCTCCATCCCCATAATTTTTATATCGAATGGTTGGCGGAGGCCGGGGCGATCGGGCTTTTCGGTTTCCTCGTTCTCATCACCTTGTGGACGCGTCATTTCCTCGCCCGCGCCGCGATTTGGCGCTCCGATGGGCTGGCGGTGGGCGCCGTCGTCGCCGTTATCACCTTCCTCTGGCCGATCGCCGCGACCATGGGCTTTTTCACCAACTGGCACGCGGCCTTGTTCTGGTTCGTGCTCGGCTGGGCCCTGGCGGCGACTGGCGAGAGGTCCGTCGTTGCCACGGGCGTCGCCGGAAAGCCGGTGTGACGATGCGCGTCCTCCAAGCGATTGCCGGCGCCGATGTTGGCGGCGCGGAGACCTATTTCGTCGATCTCATGAAGGGGCTCCATGAAGCGGGGCTGGAGCTCGAGGTCGTCATCCGGCAAAATGCCAAGCGTGCCGCCGCGCTCCGCGAGGCCGGTATCGATCCGATCGAGCTCACCTTCGGCGGTTATTTCGATTTCATCACGCGTGGGGCGTTGACGCTGGAAATCTCCGCCTTCAAGCCCGATGTCGTGCAGACCTGGATGAGCCGCGCGACCCGGCATATGCCGAGAGGCAGTTTCGTTCATGTCGGATGGCTCGGCGGCTATTACAAACCGAGGAATTTCCGCCACTGCCACCATGTCGTCGGCGTGACGCCCGGCATCGTCTCGCATCTCAGGCAGAAAGGCGGCTGGCCCGAGGAAAGGTCCCACTATATCCCCACCCTGGCGGTGTGCGAACCGGCCGATCCCTTGGATCGCGCCGAATTCGAGACGCCGGACGATGCCCCCCTGCTCATCGCGCTTGGCCGGCTGCATGTGCAAAAGGGCTACGATATTCTGCTCAAGGCCGTGGCCGAGGTGCCCGAGGCCTATCTCTGGATCGCCGGCGAGGGACCGTTGAGGGGCATGTTCGAACGGCTCAGCGATAAACTCGGTCTCGCCCCCAGGGTCCGCTTCCTCGGCTGGCGGTCCGACCGCGAGGCCTTGCTCAAGACCGCCGATATCTGCGTCATGCCGTCGAGATACGATTCCTTCGGCAACGTCATGGTCGAGGCCTGGGCGCAGAACCGGCCGGTCATCGCCGCCGCCGCCGCCGGACCCCGGGGGCGGATCGAGGACGGAAAGAACGGGCTGTTGGTGCCGATCGAGGATGTTGGCGCGCTGGCCGACGCCATCCGGCGGCTGATCGGCGATGGCGCGCTTCGGACGCGTATCGCCGCCGCCGGGCGGGAGATCTACCAGGGCGAATACACCAAGGAGGCGGTGGTTGCCCGCTACCTCGAATTCTTTGCTAAACTGGCCGGGCGATGAAGAGACATCTGAAGAAACGACATGACGGCCGACGATAAATTCAACGCCTTGGTTCTCGACCAAGTCGATGGCAAGGTCGTTTGCGCGATGAAGGAACTCACGCCCGACGATCTGCCCGACGGCGATGTCACCGTGCGTGTCGCCTATTCGGACCTCAACTACAAGGACGGCATGATCCTCGGCGGTCTCGGCCGCATGGTCAGGAAATACCCCCACATACCCGGCATCGACCTATCCGGCACGGTGGAGGCCTCTTCGCATCCGGACCTCAAGCCCGGCGACGAGGTGCTGGTGACGGGCCATTATTTCGGCGAGCGCCACTGGGGCGGCTACACCCAGAAGGCGCGACTCAACGGGGAATGGCTGATCAAGCTGCCCCAAGGATTGTCGTTGAAAAGGGCCATGGCGCTCGGCACGGCGGGCCATACCGCCATGCTGGCACTGATGGCGCTGGAGCGCGAAGGGCTCAAGCCCGGTGCCGGGGAGGTGCTGGTGACGGGTGCCGGCGGCGGGCTTGGCGGTGTCGCCGTCGCGCTGCTCGCCAGTCTCGGCTACGACGTCGCCGCCTCGACGGGGCGCGCCGAGCTTCACGACAGGCTGACGGCGCTCGGCGCCAAGGCCATCGTCGCCCGCGATGAACTTTCAGCGGGGCCGGAAAGGCCGCTGATGGCGGAGCGCTGGGCCGGCGCCATCGACACGGTCGGCGGGCAGACGCTGGCCTCGATCGTATCGGCGCTCAAATTCCACTCGGCCGTCGGCGCCTGCGGGCTTACCGGCGGCAATGAGTTTACCGTCTCCGTGCTGCCGTTCCTGCTTCGCGGCGTCAGGCTGATCGGGATCGATTCGAGCGTCGTCGCGCCCGCCTACCGGCGCCTCGCCTGGCAACGCCTGGCCGAGGAGTTGCCGATGGAGAAGCTCGATACCCTGAGCACCGTGATCGGGCTGGGTGAGGTGGTCGACGCCGGGACTTCCATCCTCAAGGGCGCCACCGCCGGGCGCGTTATCGTCGATGTCAACGCCTGAGCCAGGCTGGCGCCGGATGGGTCACGCATGAAATGGATCGTCGTCCTCGCGGTCGCTTCGTCGGTCCTGGCGGCCTGCGCCCGGCCGTGGCCCGATGGCAAGCCGGTGGCCTATCAGCCGGTGGTGGCGCACTGCTATATTACACTGGCGGAGGTGGAATGTTACGCCGCGCCCCAGCCGGGCCAGGAATACCGCCTGATGGGCAAGCGTGTCACCTTGCCGCGCTGACGGCGTGTTCCGGTCAACAATGATGCTGAAACGGATCGCCCTTGCCGCCGCCTTGGCCCTCGGCCCGTTCCTCTTCACCGGCGCCGGTCTTGCCACGGCCGACACGGGGGCGCCCAAGACCTATGGCGATGCCATGCGCTGGTACCAGCAGGCGGCCAGGGCGGGCAACCCCAGGGCGCAATTTTTTCTCGGGCTGATGTATGAACGCGGCATCAACGTCAAGGAGGATGCCACCGCCGCCGCTTCATGGTTCGCCAAGGCGGCGGCCCAGGGTCACGCCGAGGCCCAGTTCAGGCTTGCGCTCATGCACCAGAAAGGTGCCGGCGTGCCGATGAGCGCCGTGCAAGCGGCGCGTTGGTACCGCGAGGCGGCGAAGGCCGGGCTTGGGGCCGCCCAGTACAATCTCGGCCTCCTCTATGACCGGGGCGAGGGCGTTACCCGCGATCCCGCCCGCGCCCGGGCGCTCTATCTGAAGGCGGCGGCGGCCGGCCTGGCCGAGGCCCAGCACAATCTCGGCGTCCTCTACGCCAACGGCGAGGGCGTCGGGCGCGACGACGTGCTGGCCTATATGTGGCTCGATCTCGCCGCCGGCAACGGTCTCAAGCAGGCCAAGGCGTTCCGCGATTCGCTATCGAGGCGCATGACGCCCGCCGATATCGCCGCGGCCAAAAAGCGCGTCCGGGCGCGCCGGCCCAAGGGCAAGTGATCGGGCCCCAGGAGCCTGTCCGAGTATTGATCACAGGCTCCTAACGAACGGGCGCGGCGAGGAGATGGGCCGGGCAGGCGCGGCAGTCGGAGGAGCCGAAGCCGGGTACCGGGACGGTGACGCCGGGAAGGGCGAGGAGGGTTCCGAGGACATCGCATTCCCCCATCCCCGGCAGGGCAAGGGCGGCGCTGAGCGTCCCGGCCGCGGTCAGATGGTCGATGTGCCAGTGAAGCCGTTTGCCCTTTCGCCCGTGGCGGAGCACGCGGGCGCGGATGCCGCCGGGCCCGCGGGCGCTGCCGGCATAGAGATAATTCCCCGGTTGGAGGCGCGCGGATTTGAGCGCCGGCTGGGGGAGCGCCAAAGCCTGAGAGAGCGCCACCACCAGCAGATAGGCGCCGGGCGCCGGGGTCAGCTCGTCGAAGCAAGACGCCGGCTGGGCGTCGCCGAAACACCCGGCCAGCCAGGCCAGGACGCCGCGATGGTCGCCGCCGGTTCCGATTCGCGCCAATTCCCGCCGCCCTATTAGATCGTTAAATGGGGACAGTATATATTTATCAGGGACCGGGAACCAATCTCCAAAATCCGATAAATATATACTGTCCCCATTTAACTCCGGCGTTTGGTCCTTTCCCAACCCCCCGTCGATCCGCTATATCTTTGCCGCGGCTTCGGTCGCCAAGATAACTTCGGCCGCCAAGAGTAATCGGGAGGAAAGCGTTGAGCGGGAAGGAAAACGAACCCGGCCCCGGGCCGGTGATCAGCGAACTCGCCAGCTATATCGCCGCCGCCGGGGACAGGGCGCTGCCGGCGGAGGTGGCCGCGAAGACCGGGCTCCATCTTCTCGATACCTTGGCGGCCATCGTCTCGGGCTCGGCCCTGCGGCCGGGCGAGCTTGCCACCGAATATGTCCGCGGCCTCGGCGGCACGCAAGAATCGGTGGTGATCGGCAGCGACATCGTGACGACGGCGGGGAACGCGGCGCTGGCCAACGCCATGGCGGCCCACGCCGATGAGACCGACGATTCCCACCTGTCCTCGCGCAGTCATCTCGGCTGCGCCGTCGTGCCGGCGGCGCTGGCGATGGCGGAGCGGCAAGGGCGGGGCGGCGAGGCGCTGCTCAACGCCGTCGCCCTTGGCTACGACATCGGCGCGCGGGCGACCCTTTCGCTCGGCGCCGATCAGCTTTACGAGGCCGGCCACAGCACCCACAGCTTCGCGCCCTTGTTCGGCGCGGCGGCGGCGGCGGGGACGCTGGCGCGGCTCAGTGCCGATCGGGTTCGCTGGATGCTGTCCTATACCGCCCAGCAGGCGTCGGGGGTGAACTGCTGGGCGCGCGACGAGGGCCATGTCGAGAAGGCCTTCGATTTCGCCGGCATGCCGGCGCGAAACGGCGTCGCCGCCGCGACCATGGTGGCCGCCGGCTTCACCGGGGTCGACGACGTCTTCACCGGCCCACGCAATTTCTTCTTCGCCTTTTCGCCGGAGCCGGAACCTGAGCTTCTGATCGACGGCCTCGGCTCGCGCTTCGAGATCATGAATACCAACATCAAGAAATGGTCGGTCGGCTCGCCCATCCAGGCGGCGCTCGATTCGGTGCAGGCGCTGATCGGGGAGCACGGCCTCAAACCGGCCGATATCCAACGGATCAGGGTCTTGATGTCGGAGAAGGAATCCCATGTCATCGATAACCGCTCCATGCCGGATATCAATTTGCAGCATCTGCTGTCGCTACTGGTGCTCGACGGCGGCCTCACTTTCCTGAGCTCCCATGACTACGATCGTATGCGGGACACGGAAGTGCTCGCCTTTCGCCAACGGATAGAACTGGTCCCCGATGCGGATCTGCCCCGCCGCCAGCCGGTCGTCGAGATCGAGACCATGGGCGGGCAAAGTTTCAGCCATCGCACACTGGCGGTGCGCGGCACGCCGGAGAACCCGATGCCGCGCCACGAGGTCGAGGCCAAGGCCGACGATCTGATGGCGCCGGTGCTGGGGGCGGCGCGCTCACGGGAGTTGATCGCCAGGATCCGCGACATCGGCGCGCTTGGCGATGCGCGAGAGTTGCGCCCGCTGCTGACGGCGTGAGGACCTTTGATATTATTCATCGAGAAATTTCAAGGACACCGGGAGAGAGATTTCATGGCCGATGCATCATCCGCCCGAAGCGAAAAGGTGGGCCCGCTTGAAGGAAAGGTCGCGCTGATCACCGGATCGGTGCGCCGCAACGGCCGCGCCATGGCGCTGGCGCTGGCGAATGATGGCGCCGCCATCGTCGTCCATGCCAGGAATTCGGCCGATGAGGCCCATGCGGTGGCCAGGGAAATCGAGGCCAGCGGCGGCCGCGCCATGGTGCATCTGGCGGACGTCGCCGACGAGGCCGCGGTGCAAGGCATGATCGACGCCATCGTCGCCAAGTTCGGCCGGCTCGACATCCTCATCAACAACGCCGCCAACCGCAACCAGGTCCCCTTGGCCGAATTGACGCTGGAGAGCTGGAACGAGGTCATGGGCGTCATCCTCGGCGGCGCCTTCCTGTGCTCGCGCGCCGCCATTCCCCACATGATCGCCGGCGGCGGCGGCACCATCATCAACATCGGCGGGCTCACCGGCCACACCGGGGCGCATGACCGCGCCCACGTGATCACCGCCAAGGCCGGCCTCGTCGGTCTCACCAAGGCCCTGGCCGTCGAGTTCGGCGCCAAGGGCATCACCGTCAATTGCGTGGTGCCCGGCCAGATCGGCGGCGCCCGTAGCGCGACCTCGGGCATTCCGGCGCCCAAGCCCGGCGGCGATGAGAACGTGGTCGGGCGCATGGGCACCTTCGAGGAAGTGGCGGCGATGGTGCGCACGCTCTGCCTGCCGACCGGCGCCTACATCACCGGCCAGACCATCCACGTCAACGGCGGCAGGTTCATGCCCTGAGCCCCGAGGGGGGCCGGTTAAATGGATAGTGGGGCTTAAGCGATCGAGTCGGGGCCGAGAAGGGCCAGGCGGAAGCGGTCCTTGAGGTAGGCGCCGTCGCTCGGCGGCAGGGTCTTCGGGTAATTCTCGGCCTTGACCTTGATGGCATGAAGGCAGGGGCCGTCGCCGGTCAGGATCACCGGCACGACGCGCTCCAGCGCCGCCTCGTCCCAGATGGTCTCGGTCACGGGGAAGCCGGCGCCGGCGGCCATGGCGGCGAGATCGGCGCCGAACGAGGTCAGCGACGGCTGCATCCCGGTCTCGCCGTAATGCTCGTTATCGAGCACGACGATGGAGAGGTTCTTCGGCCCCTGGGCGCCGATGGTCGCCAGGGCGCCCGCCGTCATCATGATCTCGGCGTCGCCGGTGACCACCATCACCCGGCGCCCGGGCTGGGCCAGGGCGAGGCCGAGGCCGATGCTCGACGCCGATCCCATGGCGCCCCTGAGATAGAAATTCAGGTCCCGGTCCATGATGGTGGCGCAATCCCAGGTCGGCGATCCCAGCCCGGTGATGACCAATAGATCGCCGGCATCGGCCAGCAGTTTCGCCACCACCTCGCGCCGGTTCAGTGTCAGGGTCTTGCCGCCGGCCATGGGATCACCCGAACTTCTTGGCGCCGATGAGTTGCTGGGACAGCACCACGGCGACCGGGTTCATCGCCGCAAACGCGATCTGCACCGCCGCCTCCATGGTCGGGCGCACGTCCTCGGCCTTGCGCACCCAGTAGACGACGAGCCCCATGGCTTCCAACAGCTTCCCCGTCGCCTGTCCCATCGGCACCTGCCAGGGGTTGCCCTCGCCGAACTCGCCGCGCATGCCGACGACGGCGAGGAACGGGAAGCGGCAGTTCTTCAACAGCGAGAAGGTGTTGATGCAGTTGCCGACGCCGCTGCTCTGCATCAGCAGCGCCGCCCGCTCGCCGCCGAGCCAGGCGCCGGCGGCGATGCCGATGCCCTCGAGCTCGGTCGCCAGCGGGATCGAGCGGATCTCGTTATCATCGGTGCACATCTCGATCAGGCGCGCATGACCGGCATCGGGGACGTAGCTCACCTGGCGGATGTCCGCCTCCTTGAGCACGTCATAGATATCCCTCGGCCACTCGGTCATCGCGCCAAATTCCGCATCGACGGGCCGCGGCGCATATGGCGCCCGGCCCGCCCGGGGGTTCGTATTCTCTGCCCTAACCAACCACACCGGGGCGGTTTTGTAAATGTGGGGGGTGTCAGCTTGGCAAGGCTGTCGGTGAAGGTGTCGGCGATACGAAATTCGATCGGGCGCAGCTCCCTCTTCTGCTCGTCGGCACAGAGATGATCTATTGCTCACGCCAAGGCGTTAGAGATGAACTATGTCCACATCGCCCCATTTTTGCTTTAGATACTCCACAACCAGCTTCCGGTGGCAGTGGTGGGGTTTGTCTTCACTGCAAAGTAGGCAGCCGCCATCCAGCGCGTCACGGTCGATTTCCTCGATCTTCCGCTGTGCCATCAGGTCCAAGAATCTGCGTTCATAATCTTCCCACGGTCCTTTTTCCTTTTTGTAAGCATCAAGCATATCTTTTGTGGGCGCGAGTTTGACGTTGTGCTCGTACCCCATATGGCAAAGCTCTCCCAGGAAATATTTTAGGTCATCACGCTTCGCAAAAGCCGCAAGCTGGGAGACATTGCTTAGGCGCACATCGACAACTTTCTTGGCACCAGACCTCCCGAGGCGGGAGAAGAAGTTCTCCGCTGTCGTCTTTGTAAAACCAATCGTGAAAATCTTCATTGGCACTCTTACCATCTAGATCATGGCAGCCTTGTTTTCTTCGGTCTCACCGACTCGCTCGTCTTCGTAGGCGATGGCCCTCGCTTGACGTTCATACGCTTGATCAAGAATCTCATCAGGTGAGAGGAAAAGATCGGCATTTGTGACCTTGCCTTGATCGAGTAGCCTTTCCTCCGCCTGCTCCTGTGTTTCAAGACCACCGTCAGCAAGAATATGCCGAACGGCGACACCTTCTCTAACCAAGTTCCGGGCTACCAGGATTGTGCGATGGCATTGCAGGGGGTCCTTCTCGGCGCACATCAAGGCGACCTTGTAGTTCTCTGCCCCTTTCTTCACCCTTTCCAGTCCCTCCCGGAACGTAGATGTCTTAGCGACAAGGGCATAACTTACCTTGCCATCTCGATAGCACGCAGGGTCCTTGGAACGGGCCCCAAGCTCATCCCCCAAAAAGACATAGGAAATCCCCGATTGTTTCAGGGTGTCCCGCAAAGTCTCCCGGTTGAATTGTGGATTCATTCGACTGTAGGGCGTCGACCGCACGTCGCAGATCGCTGTGATCGAGTGCAACTTCAGCAGCTCGATGAAAGGTTCGATCAGATGCGTCGAATGGCCGATTGTGTATAGAGCGCCTCCCACTATTTCGAACTCCTTACGGCGATGTAATCATCGTTGCTACAAGCTTGAATGCGTAACCATGGAATAACCCCGATAGACTGATACATAGTATCGCGTCCTCGATGGGGTGCGAACCATTAGGCTGTGCGAGATAGCGGCGTTCTACGACCGGGTCTGTAACCACGAGTTTGTAACGAATTCCATTCAAGATAAAGGAGGCGCGAACCCGTCGCCTTGGCGGACCAAAATCTCCGTCTTCTCGTTCTACATGGACCTCAATATCGTCCGGGCGAATCAGACATAGGGATGATGAGAACTGCCCGGCAATATTCTCAGGAATTTTGTCATTAAGGCCATGACGTGTCGAGCCGACGTTCTGCCACAAAGGTCCTGGGACTAGATCTAGAGCTTCGATCACATCATTCCATCCTGCCTGGTCAACTTTCTCCCAGTAATCTTGATCATCAATTACGTGGTTCTCTGTCTGGTAGATAGTTGGCCTGGGCTCAAGGAATAGAATTCTAATGATGTCGAGAACCTTTGGATCCGTTCCGTCCTCATAACGCCGTTCTTCCTCGGAAATCTCTTCTGAATCGCGAGCGCTGACGGGGCGAAGCCAATTTCCGTAACCATCGGAGACAACTTCCTTACCGGCTATGCATCTGCCCGTTGGCCTCCGCGAGTTTGCCAAGCAAAGGATTGTTTTATTGTAACTCATTACGCTACCCCGAACACTTTCATGACCTCATCGCCCTGACGGTTGATGACCTTCACTGCGATCCGACTGAGAATAGCGGCGAAGGCTTGGGATGTTCGCAAGGTACGCTGCCGCCGGTAAGAATCGAACTTTCGACCCCGCCCTTGGTAAGGGCGTGCTCTACCCCGGAGCCACGGCGGCCCGCCCGGGGGGTTCCCGTATCCTCCACCCTAACCAACCACATCGGGGCGGTTTTGTAAATGTGGGGGCCGCCCTCAGCGTTCGGAGAAGGCGCGGTCTAGCGACCGGTAGACCGGGCGCAGCAGGTATTCGAGGAGGGTCTTGGCGCCGGTCTTGATGTCGGCCTGGACCACCATGCCGGGGAAGACCGGGTTTCGGTCGGGATCGTCGCCGACGTAATTGCGGTCGAGCACGACGATCGCCTTGTAATAGGGCTGCCGGTCGCGGTCCTGGAAGGTCGAGGCGGAGATCTTGCGGACACGGCCGGTGAGATCGCCGTAGCGGGTGTATTCGTAGGTCGAGATCTTGACCGAGACCTCCTGGCCGACCTTCACGTGGCCGATATCGCGGGGCAGTATGCGCCCTTCCACCACCATCTCGTCGTCCATCGGGACGATTTCCATCAAGGTCTCGCCGGGCGCGACGACGGCGCCGATGGTCGCCGCCCGGAACTGCTTGACGACGCCCCGCACCGGCGCCGTGATCACCAACCGCCTGGCGCGATCCTTGAGCTTGGCGATCAGCGCCGTCAGCTGGGCGAGCTCGGTGCTGACCCGGCCGATCTCGCCCAGCGCGTCGTTCTTCAGCCTCGCCCCGAGCTCCACCAGCTTGCGTTTCGCCTCGGTGATGGAATCGCCCGCCGCCGTCCGGTTGGCGGTGACCGTGGCGAGGTCGCCTTGCAGCCGGATCAGGGCGCGCTTGGTTTCGAGGAAGGTGAGCCGCGACGCCAGCCCTTTCGCCAGCAGCTCTCGGCGCATATCCAGTTGCGTGTCGACGACCGCCACCTGGCCCTCGAGGCTGTTCGCGCGGTTGCCCAGCGCCTTGAGTTCGGCCCGGCGTTGATCGATCTGGGCATTGAGGACGGCGGCCTGGCTCTCCATCGCCGCCACCTGGGTCTCGAGGATCGCCCGCTGATCGGCGACCAGCTCCGGATACCCGGCGCCGGCCGAGAAATCGGGGGCGCGGTCCTCGACGAAGGCGCGCAATCGTTCGGCCTTAAGCAGCAAGGCGGCCCGGCGGGTCCGCGTCTGATCCAACTCCGAGCGCGCGGCGACGGGCTGCAGGCGGATCAGCGGCTGGCCGGCCTCGACCACCGCGCCTTCCTCGGCCAGGATCGCGGCGATGATGCCGCCTTCGAGGTGCTGGACCGCGTGGATCGAGCCCGCCGGCATGACTTGCCCGGGCACCGAGGTGATCTCCTGCATTTTGGTGCTGCCGGCCCAGATCAGGACGCCGATGACGAAGGCGCAGGCCACCATCATCAGATGCGTCAGCGCCCTCGGCGGTCCCCCCTCCTCGAGGATCGCGGCTTGCCCGAGATAAGGCGTCAGCCGCCCTGGCCGGGGGGGACCGGCCGGGCGTGCCCCGGGCGATGGCGCGCGCGCCTCGGTCATTTGCGGGCCTCGAAGATTTTGGCGAGGACATCGTCCGGCGGGCCGGAGTGCACCACCCGTCCCCTCTCCAGGTACAACAGCCGGTCGGCGAGGCGCATATGGCTCGGCCGGTGGGTGACCATGATGATCGTCGTCTCGCCGCGCAATTTCTTCAGCATCTCCATGAGGGCGGCGTCGCCGTCGTCATCGAGGTTGCTGGCCGGCTCGTCGAGGAGGAGGAGTGGCGCGCGCCTGACGTAAGCGCGGGCGAGAATCAGCAGTTGCTGAAGACCGCCGGGAAGCTTGCCGCTGTTGTTGTCGCCGAATCGCGTGTCCATGCCTTGGGGCATGGCGTTGATTTCGTCGAGCACATTGGCGTCCCGGCAGGCCTGCTCGAGCACCTCGTCGCTGGCGGTCGGATCGGCGAGCCTGAGGTTCTGGGCGACGGTGCCGTGGAACAGGACGCGGCGCTGCGGCACATAGGCGATGGAGCGGCGAAGCTCGCCCGGATCGAGCTGGCGGATGTCGAGGCCGTCGACCATGACGTTGCCGGCCTGGGGTTGGACGAGGCCGGCCACGAGCTTCAGAATGGTCGATTTTCCGCTGCCGCTGGGCCCGGTGACGGCCACGGTCTCGCCCGGCTGGACGGTGAAGGAGACGCCGAGCAGCGCCGGGTTGGAGTTGGCGTTGTACCGCACGCTGACGCGATCGAAGATGACCCCGCCGTGGAAGATCCGCTGCATGGTCACCGGCCGGTCCGGATCGCGCTCCGGCGTGAGCCGCATGAGCTGGTTGATCTGACGGATGCTGAGGCGCACCTGTTCGAGGCGCGTGGCGCTGATGAAAGCGAGTTGCAGAGGCGACAGGACCCGCCAGACCAGGATGATCGTGGCGATCAGCGCGCCGACCGTCATGGCGCCGTCGAGCACCCGCATGGCGCCAAGGGCCATGACCGCCATGCCGCTGACCAACATCAGGGTCTGGGCCAGGGACTGGACCAGATAGGCGCTCACCGAGGTCTCGAAGTTGGCCGCCGCCGTCTTGGCGGAAAGGGTGCGAAACCGCTCGCTCCATGTCCGCTCGGCGGCGTTTTGCTTGATGATCCGCATATGGCGCAGGAGTTCGATCAGCAGGATCTGCCTTTGGCCGCGGGCATCGCTGGTGGCGCGCACCTTGGCGCGCAGGATGGGCGCGAAGATCGCCGCCATCAGCCCGTAGAGGCAGATCAGGATGACCGGGATCCAGGCCAGCGGCCCGGCGATGGCGGCGATGGCGGCCAGGAACAGCAGCACGAACGGCAGCTCCAGGCAGACCCCGGCAAGGGGTCCGGTGAAGAACTCGCGAACGGTCTCGAACTGGCGCAGGCGTTCGACCTGGGAGCCGACGTTCGGGCGCTCCGTCATCATCGCCGGCAGATAGAGGATCTGCTTGAAGACGGCGGAACCGATGATCATGTCCATGCGCCCGCCGACATAGGCGAGCATCCGGGCGCGCAGAAACCGGAGACAGGCATCGGTGATGAAGGCGAGGGCGACACCGATCAGAAGGCCATAGAGGGTCTCCATCGACCGGGCGGCGACGACGCGGTCGTAGATCGCCATGATGAAAAGGGGCATCACCATGGCCAGCAGGCTGGAAAGGAAGGTGATCCCCAGCGTCTGCCAGATCAGGCTCCTGAACTTCCGCGCCGCCGTCTGGAACCAGGGCGCCGCTTCCCGCGGCGGCGGCTCGCTTGCCTCGACGGCGCCGAGCACGTAGGCGGTTCCCTTGACCTCGCCGGTGAGGGTCTCGCTGTCGCGGGTGGCGCCGTTGAAGACCTCGAAACGGGCGCCATCGCGCGCGGTGACGACGCACACCGGTCCGCCATTGGCGACGAACAGGCACGGTATCAGGCGTGGGTCCAACTCCTCCAGGACAAGGCGGACCGGCCGGGTGACATAGTTCAGGTTGGCAAGCACGTTGCGTAGCCCGCCCAAGGTGAGGGCATCGGCGAAGTGGGGCAGGGACTCGGCGACGTGATTGACCTCGCCGCGCCAGTCCAGGGCCTGCAACAGTGGCAGCAGACAGGCGGCGGCATCGGTCTTGGCGTGGAATCCGCCAAGCCTGCCTTCGCTGAGCGCGCGGTCGAAGGCGTCATCGACGCCGCCGGCGTCGCCGTCAGGGTGTTCGCCCCGGCCGCCGAACATCCGCTCGAGCAGTTTCTGCTGAGCCAGAACGTCTCCGGGGATGGTGGTATCCGTACTCACGACGCCACTTTCTCCGACGGCGCGCGCCCCGCCCGGGGCTGGAGTTCGAGCGACCCTTGCGTCAGGCGGAAAACACGGTCGGCGAGCTTGAGTATCGACGGCCGGTGACTGACCAGGATGATGGTCTTGCTGCCGCGCAGGCCGATGAAGGCTTCCTTGAGGATCTGTTCGTCGTTCGAATCCAGGCCGTTGATGGCTTCGTCGAAGAGGATGACCGGCGCCCCGGTGGCGAAGGCCCTGGCGATGGAGATGCGTTGCCTGACGCCGCCTGGAAGTTCGACGCCCGAACCGCTGCCGATCAGGGTGTTGTAGCCGTCGGGAAGCCGGTGGATGACCTCGTCGAGGCCGAGCAGCCTCGCCGCCGCCAGGGCATTGCCGACGAACCTGCCGCCGCGGAACATGGTGAGATTGTCCATGATGGTGCCCCGCAGCATGACCGCCGACTGAGGCACGTAGGCAATCTGCTGGCGCAGGCGGTGCGGATCGTGCCGGGCGGCCTCGATGCCATCGATGAGGACCCGCCCCCGGGTCGGCGTCCGAAGGGCGATGATGAGCTGCAGCAGGGTCGACTTGCCGCTCCCGGTGTCGCCCGATATGCCGATCATCTCTCCCGGCGTCACTTTCAGATCCACCTTGTCCAGCAGCCAAGGGCCGTCCTCGCCATAACGGACCGAAACCTTGTCGAATTCGATCGCGCCCTCGATGTCGCCATCCACCCCGGCGGTGGCGCCGGTCTCGGCCGGAAGCGCGAAAATCTCGTCGATGCGCGCGCCGGCGACCCGGATATTCTGGAACTGGGTCCATAGTCCAAGGGCGCGCAACACCGGCTGCACCGATCTGCCGGCCAGCAGCGTGCAGGCCGCGAGCTCACCGATCGACAGGCCCTGGTTGATGATCGATGCCGCCCCCGCGGCCGCCATCGCCACCATCGTGATCTGCGACGCCAGTCCGCCGATACCTTGGGCCAGATTGCTGTGAAGGATCGTCTGGTAGGTGGTCTCGGCGCTGGATTCCTGCAGCCGTTCATATCGGCGCTGCATCAAGGCCTCCATGGCCAGGCCCTTGACCGTGTGGATGCCGCCCAAGGTTTCGATGACGAAGCTGAAACGCCGGTCGTCCAGTTGGGCGCGCCGCTCGAGCCATCCCCGAAGCCGCTTGCCGATGGTGAAGGCGCCGAGCATCAGGATGGACAGGAGGATCAACGGCACGGCCACGAGGCCGCCGCCGATGACCCAGATGAGGCCGATGAAAAAGAACACGAACGGCAAGTCCACCAGCGCCAGGAGCGCCTGGCCGGAATAGAAGTCGCGCAAGGTATCGATGCCGGCGACCCGGTCGAGATGCACCCCGGGGCCGTCGCGCTCGAAGGCGGAAAGGTCGGCCGCCAGCATATGATCCACCGCCCGGCAGGCCTGGATATGTTCGAAACGCATGGCCCGCCAGCCGCTGATATAGGTGCGGCCCCAGCGAAGCAGGCCGTCCACCACCACCACCACGCCGAGTCCCATGACCAGGACGATGAGGGTATCCGTCGCCTTGTTGGGAAGGATGCGGTCGTAGATCTGCAGCAGCACCAGCGGCAGCGCCAGGGACAGCAGGTTCAGGATGAATGAGATCGCCAAGACAGCCGGCGGGGTCTTCGCCGAGGCGGCCCGGGACCGTAGTTCTTGCCACCACCGCCCGCCCCCGGCGGCGCCCAGTTGATTAACGCTCAGGTCCACCACGTCGAAAGCTCCGCAAACCACCCCGATGCGCATCGCTTCGTGCGCCGAAACCGGTCCCTCATCTTCCGGGGGGGTGCCAGCGATGTGGGTTAACCAGACTTTAACGGCCGCCCTGCCCCGGACCTCTCGGCGGTCCAACCATGAACGGGCCGGGCGCGAGAGATGCATAAAATCCAATCTAATCCTTAAAAATTCCTTAACTTTTTTCTGTAAGTATATGAGGCCACGAAGAAATTTGTCCTGTCGCGCGGCCTTGGCGAGCGCGGCGGACGGATCCGAAACATCGTTGACGGGATCGGATACAGACAAGGGGTAGCGGACATGGCGGATGAGCAAGCGGTAGATACGCGGGCGCCCGAAGAGGAAGGCGTTGGCGAGGAGTTGAACCTCGGGCGGGGGCGTCCCAGTGACGCGGACGATGCCCGGGACGGAGGGTCCGGCGATGTTTCCGGGACGGTCGAGGAGGACATCACCAACCCGAACATCCATCAGGGAAGCGGTGCCGCCGGCGATGGCGCCGTGGCCGGAGGCGATTCCGAGCCGGCCCCGCGGCGCCCCGGCGATGGCGGCTCCGAAGCCGGTGTCGGCCACTCCGGCGATGACACCGGCACGACGCCCGGCCCCTTCTTCCTGGCCGGCGGGGACACCGAATCGACGACCGCCGGCGGCCCGGTCGACCAAATCATCGGCGGCGATGCCGATGGCGGTCCGGCGATCGGCGCCGAGGTCGGAGCTTCCAGGGCCGCCGGTGGCGGCTTGTCCGGCCACGAGGCCGGCGGCGGCGAGGCGGCCGCCGCGACCGTCACCGAAGCCGGCGGCGTCGGCGA
>JADFJG010000125.1 GCA_022566265.1 Pseudomonadota bacterium
TGAAGCCCGACAAGCCGCCGCCCTGGCGCAGCGTGCGGATGCGGTCCCGGCGCCCGGTCAGGATCTTGTGCGGATAGGCCTGGTGGCCGACGTCCCAGACCAGCTTGTCGTTCGGCGTATCGAAAAGATAATGCAGCGCCACCGTCAGCTCGACGACGCCAAGACCGGCCCCCAGATGACCCCCGGTGATCGATACCGCGTCGATCATCTCGGCCCGCAACTCATCCGCCAGCTGGCGAAGATCCTCCTCCGCCAAACGGCGCAGATCCGCGGGCACATCGATCTTGTCGAGTAATGGCGTTTTGCTCATTGGAGCCACTTCCGATCCTCTGTCAACCGCGCCGCTCGACCACGAAACGGGCCACCTGACGCAAAATGTCGGCATTTTCTTCGAATAAAACAAGATGTTGCACCGCCTGGTCGGCCAGCATCTTGGCCTGAACCCGGGCCTGCCCGGGCCCGAGGATGGAGACGAACGTCGCCTTTCCCGCCGCCGCGTCCTTGCCGACGGACTTGCCGGTGTCGGCCTCGCTGCCCTCCGCGTCCAGGAGGTCGTCGATGATCTGGAAGGCGAGCCCGAGGTCGTGGGCATAGGCCCGAAGCGCATGGCGCGCGGGCGCCGCCGCCTTGCCCAATATGGCCCCGGCCTCGCAGGAAAAGGCGATCAGTTCGCCGGTCTTGAGCCGTTCCATGCGCGAGATGGCGCCGATATCAAGGGCCTGGTGCTCGGAAATCAAGTCGATCATCTGTCCGCCGACCATGCCCTGGCCACCGCAAGCGCTGCCAAGCCCCAACACCAGTTCACAACGCACGGCGGGGTCCGAATGGGTGGCGTCGCCGGCCAATACCTCGAAAGCCAGCGTCAACAGCGCATCGCCAGCGAGGATCGCGGTCGCCTCGTCGAACTTGACGTGACAGGACGTTTTGCCGCGCCTGAGATCGTCATCGTCCATCGACGGCAGATCGTCATGGACCAGGGAATAGCTGTGCACCATCTCGACCGCCGCCGCCGCGCGGAACGCGCAGCGTTCGGCGACGTTGAACAATCGCGACGTGCTCAATACGAGAAAGGGCCGAAAACGCTTGCCGCCATTGAGGATCGCATAGCGCATGGCCTCGAAAACACGCGTCTCGGCGCCACCGGCCTCCTCGGGCAACAGGTCTCCGATGACCTCCTCGACGGCTTGGGCGGCCTCGGCCATGCTTTCCCGCAGCCGGTCCAATTCGCCCTCAGTCAATATCGGCGCCCGCCGCGCGGACGGTGCCCTGGGGCCCCAGTTCGATCTTGTCCACCTTGGCCTTGGCCTCGGAAAGTTTCGCCTCGCAGTGACGTTTGAGCATGGCCCCGCGTTCATACGCCGCGATCGCGTCGTTCAGCTTCACCTTGCCCTCCTCGAGTTCGCGGACGATCTTTTCGAGCGCCGCCAGCGCGTCCTCGAAGCTCAGGCGCGCGATGTCTTGCGGAATGGCGTCGGCCGAAGAGCGTTTGGCCATGTGGTCCCCTAAATTTGCGCGAAGTTTAGGCCGCCCGGCGCCCGAGGGCAAGCCGAACCCCCCCAGTGTTCTAACCGTACCCTAGCCCGACATCAGGGCCCTGACATGGGCGGCGGCCGACGATGCCAGCGCCCCGAGGTCATAGCCCCCTTCGAGAGTCGACACCACCCGGCCCTTCGAACTCGCCTCGGCGATGTCCATGATCTCCCGCGTCGCCCAGGCGAAATCCTCCTCGACGAAATTGAGATGCGCCAGCGGATCGGCGGCGTGGGCATCGAAGCCGGCGGATATGAAGGTGAAGTCGGGGGCAAAATCACCGAGCGCCGGCAGGATGCGATCATTCATGGCCTGGCGGAACTCCGCCGACCCGGTGTTGGGCGCCAACGGCGCGTTCACCACATTGCCGAGCCCCCGTTCATCCGCCGATCCGGTTCCGGGATAGAAGGGGAACTGGTGGGTGGAGGCGTAGAACAGGTCGCTATCTTGGGCGAAAGTTGCCTGGGTGCCGTTGCCGTGGTGGACGTCGAAATCGATCACGGCGACGCGGGCGAGGCCGTGTCGCTCACGCGCGTGCAAGGCCCCGACGGCGACGTTGTTGAACAGACAGAACCCCATGGCGCGGGCGGCTTCGGCATGATGTCCGGGGGGCCTGACGGCGCAAAAGGCGTTACTCCCCTCGCCCGCCACGACCGCATCCACCGCGGCGCAAAGCGCGCCGGCGGCGCGAAGGGCGGCCTCGCCCGACGATGGCGACAGCACGGTATCGGGATCCAGGGAGTAATGGCCCTCCTTGGGCACCGCCGACAGCACCCGATCGACATGATCCTTGGAGTGAACGCGGGTCAGTTGACCGGTCTCGGCGCGGGGCGCCTCACGCCATTCGAGATCCTTGAATTCTTCCGTCTCGAGCGCCTCGAGGACGGCCTCGAGCCGCGCCGGGCATTCGGGGTGAGAGGCGCCGGGATCATGCTCTACGCAGGCGGGGTGGGTGAAAATCAGCGTCGTCACTTATCGTAAACCCTTTTGGGGCTCGATCGGGGACGCCCATTCTAGCGGGTCAGCCGCCGCCACCGCCAGTCACTTCGGCAGAATCGCCTGAAAAGCCGCGCCTCGGGGCCAATCCCAGCGCCGGCACGGCTTGGCCCGACCGGAGAAGCCGATTGACACAACCCGAATTAGGCCCACAAATATCGCAAAATGGCGTAAAATGGGCGAATGGGACGATCGAACATGACTCGGGCCGTGCGACGGCTTGGCTCCTGGTCAGGGTGAAGTGACCACGGCCCGTCTCGGCCGTTCATCTTGCGTTCAGTTGCGAAGGGTTAATGTTTCCTTCGAGCTACGGGAATCCGCCGAGTTACGGGAATCCGCGAATAAGGGACCGAAGCCCAAGACATGATCAAGATTCTTCTCAAACTGACGGCGGTGACCGTGGCGCTGGCGATCGCGTTTGCCGCCGCCGGCCCGGCCGACGCCAAGAAGCACGGCAAGAAAAAGCGCGGCACCCTGGTCGAGGTGGACGCGGTCAAGATCGAGCCGATGGTTCGGACCATGCCCATCATCGGCCGGCTGGTGGCGCGCCAGGCCGGGGTCGTCGCCTCGCGCATCGAGGCGCCGGTGGCGGTGGTCAAGGTCCATGTCGGCGACCAAGTGAAGAAGAACGACGTGCTGGCGGTCCTGGTGTCCGAGCGGCTCAAATGGAAGCGCGAGCTCAAGGCGGCGGAGGTCGCCGAAAGCAAGGCCAAGATCGCCACCGCCAAGGCCAAGCTGGCGCTGGCGAAACAGGAGCTGCGCCGCCTCGAGCGGTTGCGCAAGTCTCCCGCCTTCTCCCAGGCGCGGTATGAGGACAAGCGGCTGGACGTGACCAGCTACCAGACCAGCGTCGCCGAGGCCGAGGCGCGACTCAGGAGCGCCCGGGCGAACCTCAGGATGGTCGAGCTCGATCTTAGATACACGCTGATCCGGGCGCCCTATAACGGCGTCGTGACCGTGCGTCACACCATCGCCGGCGCTTATCTGAAGGAAGGGCAGCCGGTCGTCACCCTGGTCAACGACGAGGATCTCGAGTTCGAGGCCGACGTTCCCTCCAACCGTATCTCGGGCCTCGTCTCCGGGGTCGAGGTCGACTTCGAGCTCGAGGACAAAACCCGCCACCGGGCCACGGTCCGCGCCGTGGTGCCCGAGGAAAACCCCCGCACCCGCACCCGCACCGTCCGCTTCGTGCCGACGTTCAACGGCACCGAGTTGCGTCTCGCCACCAACCAGACGGCGATCCTGCATCTGCCGATCGGCAAGAAGCGCATGGTCGTAACCGTCCATAAGGATGCGCTGGTCAACAGCCGGGGCAACCAGATCGTCTTCGTCGTCGAGAAGCGCCGGGCAAGGGCGCGCAAGGTCCGCCTCGGCGAGGCGGTCGGCGGGCGCTTCGAGGTGTTGAGCGGCCTCGAGGTCGGCGAAAAGGTGGTGGTGCGCGGCAACGAACGGCTGCGTGACGGCAAGCGGGTCCGCATCGACGACGCCTCCGGCGGCAAGTCCGGTGGCGGGACCAGCGGCCGATCCGGTGGCGGATCCTAACACCCGATGAACCTCATCGACATCGCCATCAAGCGCCCGACGGCGGTCATGGCGGGGGTGTTGGCGATCATCATCTTCGGCCTGGTGGCGCTCGAGACCATTCCCATACAACTGACGCCCGACGTGCGACGGCCCATCATCGACATCCGTACCAAATGGCCCGGCGCGGCGCCCGTCGAGGTCGAGCGGGAGATCACCAACCGGCTGGAGGAAGAGCTCGGCGGCATCGAAGGGGTGATCGAGTTCTCTTCCCGCTCGCGCCCCGGAGATTCGCGCATCCGGCTCGAATTCGAGGTCGGCTATGACATCGACAAGGGCTTGCTGCTGGTCTCCAATCGCCTGGCGGGCATCTCCGGTCTACCGGACGAGGCCGGCGAGCCCAGGTTGCTGACCCGCGGGTCGGAAGACACCCCGATCGCCTATTTCGCCATCCGGCGCGATCCTGGAAACAATCGGGACATCGAGACCTACGGCGAGTTCATCGAGGACGTGGTCGTCGAGCGGCTCGCCAGGGTTCCGGGCATCGCCGGCGTCGACGCCAGCGGCGGCAGCCGGCGTGAGATCAGGATCATCATCGATCCCCAGCGCATGGCCCGTTATGGGCTGACCATAGCGGAAATAGCCTCCAAGGTTCGCGGTGCCAGCGGTTCGTTCTCGGCCGGCGTCGTCGAGGAAGGCAAGCGCCGTTATCTGGTGCGCACCGAGGGCGAGATCAGGACCACGGCCCAGGCCCGCGCCGTGGTGCTGAGAACGGAGGTAAATCCCGTCACCGGCGCCATCGGCCGGGTCATCCTGGGCGACGTCGCCGATATCGAGTTCGCCTACAAGGAACCCACCAGTTACCGCCGCTATCTTGGGGAAGACACCATCACCCTTCGGGCGGTGCGCGAGACCGGCGCCAACGTGATCGAGGCGATGAAGGGACTCCGCGCCGCCGTCGAGGAGCTGAACGAGTTCGCCCTGCCGAGTGAGAGGCTCAACTTGGTCCAGGTCTATGACGAAACGGTCTACATCAACTCGGCCATCGATTTGGTGCAGCAGAACATCTGGGTCGGCGGCACCCTGGCGGCGTTGGTCCTGATGCTGTTCTTGCGTTCCTTCGGCGCGACGCTGGTGATTACCCTCTCTATCCCGGTATCGGTCGTCGGCGCCTTCGTGGCGATGGCGATGCTCGGGCGCTCGATCAACGTGATTTCGCTGGCCGGCATCGCTTTTTCCGTCGGCATGGTGGTGGACGCGGCGATCGTCGTGCTGGAAAACATATACCGCCACCGCCAGCTCGGGAGATCTCCGGTGGAAGCCGCCTACAGAGGCACCAAGGAAGTGTGGCCGGCGGTCGTCGCCTCGGCGCTGACGACCGTCGTCGTCTTCGCGCCGATCCTGCTTCTCGAGCTCCAGGTCGGCCAGCTGTTCCGCGACATCGCGGTGGCGATCTCGGTTGCCGTCATGTTGTCCCTCGTGGTCTCGGCCACCGTCATTCCCGCCCTATCCAAGCGCCTCCTCAAGAATGTCGGGAAAGACAAGGGACGCCGGCTGTCGCTGCCGGTGATCGACCCCCTCGCCAGGGGATTCGTCGCCGCCGTGATGGCGTTCACCCGCGCCGTCACCCGTTCCAAGGTCGCGGCATTGGTTGTCGTCGCGGTGGTTTGCGGCGGCGCGTCGATGTTCACCCTGTGGGCGCTGCCGCCCTTGGATTTCCTGCCCGACGGCAACCGCAATTTCGTTTGGGGCCACATCACGCCGCCGCCGGGATACAACCTCGAGGCCACCAAGAAGGTGGCGGAGAGGATCGAGGATGCGGTCCGGCCCCTTTGGTCTTCGGTTTCGGGCCCCGAAAGCAAGCCCGGCGAGCCGCCCAAGATCAAGAATTTCTTCTTTATCGCCCGCAACGACCGGACCTTCATCGGCGCCAGCGCCGTCGACCCAACGCGCGCGGGAGAGCTGGTGCCCATCCTCGAGGAGCCGATCCTGAGGGAGCCGGGCACCCGCGGCGCCATTCGCCAGTCATCCTTGTTCTCGCGCGGGATCGGCGGTTCGCGCTCGATCCGGCTGGATATTTCGGGGCCGGAGCTCGAGGACAATCTGGACGTGGCGCGCCGCGCCGACGATATGCTGCGCGAGGTCCTGCCGCGCGGCGAGGGTCACCGGATCAGGCCCCGTCCCGGCCTCGAACTCGGCGCGCCGGAAATCCGCCTGGTGCCCAATCAGTTGCGCCTGGCCGACGCCGGCGTCACCGCGCGGGAACTGGGGCAGACGGTGGACGTGTACAATGACGGCATCAGGCTCGCCGAGGTCACGGTCGGCGACAGGCGGCTCGACCTGATGCTCCGGGGACCCAAGGACATCGTGCGCCAGACCCAGGGTATCGGCAACCTGCCGGTGGTCACCAAATCGGGCAAGATCGTGCCGGTCAGTTCCCTCGCCGATATCAAGGTGACCGCCGGGCCGACCCAGATATGGCACCTCGACCGCACCCGCTACGTGACGCTGCAGATCAGGCCGGCGAAGAATATCCCCCTGGAAACGACGATCGAGAAAGTGCGCTCGGAGGTTTTGGATGTGCTCCGCAAGGAGGGGCTGCCGCCGGGCGTCAAGATCAGGCTGTCCGGCGCCGCCGACAACCTGACCCAGACCTGGAACGCGCTCAAGTTCGACATGCTGGTCGCCCTTCTCATCGTCTTCCTGGTCATGGCGGTGCTGCTGGAAAGCTTCTTCTATCCCCTGATCATCATGCTTTCGGTGCCGCTGGCCACGGCCGGCGGCGTGCTTGGTCTTTACGTGCTCAACCAGTTCATCTACCAGCCGCTCGACATGCTGACGATACTGGGCTTCGTCATCCTCATCGGCACGGTGGTCAACAACGCCATCCTGCTGGTGACCTATACGTTGCACAATATACGCAACGAAGGCATGGCGCCGGGCGAGGCCATCCTGTCGTCGACCCGCACCCGGATCAGGCCGATCTTCATGTCGACCCTGACGACGGTGTTCGGCATGTTGCCGCTGGTGGCGTTCGCCGGCGCCGGGTCGGAGCTTTACCGCGGTCTCGGCTCGGTGATCATCGGCGGCCTCGCCTTATCGGCGCTGCTGACTCTTCTGATCATTCCGCCGCTCCTGTCGCTGTTGGTCGGGCACATGAAACAGACCGAGCCCGCCGCGCAAGAAGCCCCCGCCGCCGCCCAGTGATCGGCCAGGCTTACGCCGATTTCCTGATGACGAAACTGTAATTGGCGTGTTGCAAGGTGTTTCGTCTCATTGCGGCATTTCCTCCTAAACCCTAATAAAACCACAATTTTTCAGGCACTCCATGCCGGAAGGTGTTGCACGGTGTTTCATCCCGTGCTATGTACCTTTTGTACCTAGACTGTACCTTTTAGCGTGACTGACAAAAAATCGGGAGGCCGAAACGATGGCACAAATGAACTTCACCGACCGCTCGATTCTCGCCCTCAAGCCGCCCGACAGCGGCCAGGTAGATTACTTCGATGAAAAGACTCCCGGCTTCGGCGTCCGCGTCTCGCAAAAGGGCACCAAGAGCTTTTTCTTGAAGTACATCGTCAACGGCAGGCAACGCCGCATGACCTTCGGCGTCTACCCAGGCTGCAAGCTTGCCCAGGCACGCAAGGCGGCGCACAACGCCAAGCACGAGGTCCGCCAGGGCAATGACCCCAGCGCAGCGCGGCAGGAACAACGCACTGCCCCGACCCTCAAAGAACTGGCGGATGAATACCTAGACCACCATGCGAGGGACAATAAGCGCGAACGTTCGTGGCGCGAAGACGAGCGGATGATTAATGCGTATCTTCGCGACCTTTACGACCAAAAGGCGGGCGACATCACGCGAGGACAGATCAAGTCGCTACTACGCGACATCAAGGTCAGGGGCGCTCCGGTACAAGCCAACCGCGTGCTCGCCTTGGTCCGCAAGATGTACAACTTCGGCTTGGACGAAGAAATTGTTGAGGCCAACCCGGCGGCTCGCATCAAGCCCAGCCCCGAAGTCGAGCGCGACCGCATCTACAGCCCCGATGAAATTAGGGTGCTGTGGGGAGCCTTCACGGGCCAGACGGGGAGCATCTTCAAGCTGTGCCTCATCACCGGCCAGCGCCGGGGCGAAATCGCTGGTATGCGGTGGGGCGAGATCGACTTCGAGAGTGCCGAATGGACGGTCCCCGGCGAGCGCATGAAATCCAAGAAGGTCCACCTCGTTCCCCTGTCCGACATGGCGCTGGACGTGCTCGCCGACGTGTCCCGAATTGATGAGGACCTAGTGTTTTCGTCCCCGGTGCGCCGCAATCAACCGATTAGAAATCTGCAAAGCCCGGCGGAAGACGTGAAGAAGGCAAGCGGCGTTGAGGACTTCCGTAGCCACGATCTGCGGCGGACCTGTGCCACCAACATAACTGGATTGGGATTCACGCGGTTCATTATGGACCGGGTACTCGGACACCTAGAGCCCGGCGTCGGCCGCCGCTATGACAGGCACGACTATTTGCGCGAGAAGAAGGCCGCCTTGGACGCCTGGGGCGGCAAGCTCCGCAGAATCATCGCCGGCAAAAAGGCGGCTGAGTACGCTGTCGCGCTCCGGCGCGAAAAGGCGGTGCCGCCGCCAGAGAATGTGGTGCGACTCAAGGCCGCGAAGTAGAGACCCCCGCTACCAGCCCCACCCTCGCGGCCCCAGCGGGTCGCTGACCCAAATCCAGATTATCTACTCCGGTAGCCGGGCCGTTGCGATTCGGCCGAAAGCCTTATCCTGCCTTGGGTTCAGGGCGATTTCGCCGAAAATGGACGGTATCGTGAAGAGCGTGCCATAACCCTTACCTCATGAAACGGGCGGAGCGTGCAGCATGGTGCGAAGCCCTTAGTTATAGGTGAAACAATGAACAACGACGAACGCGGTCTGGACAGGTTTCTCGGAGAAATCGAGGTCGCACGGATCACTGATTTATCTCGAACGACGAGATGGCGATTGGAACGCGATGGGCGAATCCCGAAGAAACGCCACATATCGGCCAATCGGATCGGATGGCTTCAAGGTGAAATCCTCGAATGGATTGAATCCAGGTCAAACACTGCTCCCATAGAGCCGGGAAGCGGGGCGGCATAATGAAACTCCCGCCATCGGGCGGGAGTCAGGGTGACAAAAACAAAGGTAGTTCGCTTACGATCCTGGACTACCATATAGTCCCTTTCCCTTCGGCAGCCAAGCGATACCACTTCACTGCCTCGGCGTAGTCCTGGGGGACGCCTCGGCCCTTGTAGTACATGAGGCCGAGGTTGAACTGGGCTTCGGCGTCGCCCTGCTCGGCAAGTGGACGCCACTCACGAAGGGCCGTCGCGTAGTCGCCCCGGTTATAAGCCACCACACCCTCGTCAACACCAGCCCAAGCCGGTGCCGTCAGGCCCAACGTGACCCCGGTGCACAGCGCCGCGATAAGCGCGAGGCCCGCGAGTTTGGCTTTCGGTGTGGTCATGGGTTTCCTCCCCGGGGAGGTTGCCCCCGAGTGTACCGCAAGTCGTATTGAGTACCAATCACGCTCGCGCGGGCGGGCGCAGCACGTGGACGCCGGGGTGGGCCCGTGGTTGAGGTAAGGGGTATGTCTGCTTTCAGGGGTGAAGCGGACGTAAATCACTTTGTGGGTGAATGTCCGCTAATAGCCAGGAGGGGACGTTTGCTGGGTTACGGAAGCCGGAAATCTCTCCAGTTCGTTGACCGAGCACGCCGCTCCTCCTATCGTAAGATAGGTTGAGCGCGTTGGAGGCATTAAGGTGACACGGATTTTTGTCTGAGGGGGG
>JADFJG010000126.1 GCA_022566265.1 Pseudomonadota bacterium
TCTTTTGCGCCGTGGCGTCGTTGCGCACCTTTGCCGATGCGCAAGCATCGCCATGCGGCGCGCGCCTAGCCACGACGCAAAATAATCCCGGTCAAACGATTCCATCTGGTCGGATAGTGCTCTAGCCCAGGGCGTCGACCTTGGCCGCCATGATGAAGTCGTTCTCGTGCAGTCCCTTGATCTTGTGGGTGTAGAACGAGACCGTGCAGTGGCCCCAGCCGAAGGTGACGTCCGGGTGGTGCCCTTCGCGTTCGGCCAGCCCCCCGACCTTTTGGGCGAAGGCCATGGCTTCGGCGAAGTCGGCGAATTCGAACTTGCGCTCGATCCTGTCCGGCTCCTCAAGAAGCGTCCAGGCCGGCACTTGGCCGAGATAGTCGCCGGCCTCATCGCGGCTGAGCGGTGGAATGCCGCCCCTGCAGGGCTCGCAGGTCCTTGCCGTCAGATCCATCCTATTCTCCTCATCGTTCGGTCGCGGCCGCCGGATCCCCGGCTTCGCCCGACGACCCGATTCGGGTTGTCCGGCCCCGTCGGTGAAACCGGCCGGCCCTTTCCCCGTCCTATAAAGGGCCCATCACCGGAGGCACGAAGAGTTTCGGGTCGGCGTAGTAGTCGATGAACAGGTTGACGCGTCTCGATTTTCCGGTGTTCTTCACCGAGTGGCGCCAACGGTTGTTGAAATCGTAAACCCGGCCGGGTTTCATGAAGAACTTCTGTTTGCCGATCCGGTAACGGACGGTTTTGGATCCGGTAAGCGGCACGTGAAGGCGATGCGCCACGCGGGCGAAAGGGTGGCCGTCGGCGTGGGGCAGGATTTCCGCGCCGCCCGGCAGGGCCACCAGGGCGATGCGGATGACGATGCCGTTCGCCGTCTTTATGTGGCCGACCGCCTGCTCGACGACCGGCTCGAGGACCTCCTTGAAGGCGTCCCATTCGCGGAAGGTGTACACCGGGCCGAGCGCCGTCTCGAACCTATCCACCGGCATGAAGGGCTCCGGATCGACCCCCTTGGGCCGGCTCCAGGTGAGGATCAGGTCTTCGAGGTTATGGACGCCCCACGGGTTGTTGTCGCGGGTCCATTCGTGACGGAAGATGATGGCCTGGCTGGCGTAATGCGCCTTGTCCGCGAGGATTTCCTGGCGAAAGGCGTTGTGCGTCCAGGCTTCCTCGGGAAGCCCGGAGACGAAGTCCGCCGCCGCCGTAATGTCGACGGCGCCAAGGTCCTTGTAAGGAACGCCAATATCCATCTTCTGTTCCCGGCCATCGATCCGGCGATGGCATAAAAACCCCACGCGCCCAATGGCATCAGCGCCGGTATTTTACGCGATGGGGCCGTCGGGTGGCAAGGAATCCGAGGCCTGCCGGGCGCGCCTCGGCTATTCCATCCCGTCCATGATATAGCGCGGCAGGGCGAAGGCGGCGAGATGCACGGCCGGGGTGTAATACCGGGTCTCGATCGCCGCTTCGGCGAACCGGGTCTCCAATGTTTCCAGGGGAACCCGCCGGTTGGCCGCCTCGGTGCTGGCCCAGCCGAGCGCCATGAAGCCGCCGACGTAGCTCGGCACCGCGGTGAGGTAGAAGGTTGCGTCCGCGAACAGAGACTTGAGGCGCCGATAACTCGTCGCCAGTTCGGCGCCTTGCAGAAACGGCACGCCGTTCTGGGTCACCAGAATCCCCTTCTCCTTCAGGCCGGCCTTGCAGTCGGCATAGAACCGTTCCTCGAACAGCGCTTCTCCGGGACCGGTGGGATCGGTCGAGTCGACGATGATGAGGTCGAACTTGTCCTTCGTTTCGGCGACGAATGCGACGCCGTCGGCGAAGACAAGCTCGGTGCGCCGATCCTCGAACGCACCCTTGGAGATCGACGGCAGGTAGCGGCGGCAATTCTCGACGACATCGGCGTCGATCTCGACGATGGTGACGCGCCGGATGTTCCTGTGCTTCAGCACCTCCCTCAGCGTACCGCCGTCGCCGCCGCCGATGATGAGGACGTCCCCGACCGCCCCATGGGCGAGGAGTGGAGGGTGGGCCAGCATCTCATGGTAGAAGTATTCGTCCGCTTCGGTGGTCTGGAGGACGCCGTCGAGGACCAGGACCCGGCCGAAGGTCGGGGTGTCGAAGATCACCAGCTCCTGGAATTCGGTCTTTTGGCGATGGAGCGTCCTGGTGACTTCGAATCCTTGTCGATATCCGGTGTGAAGGCGCTCAAGGAACCACTCGGGGCTCGCCAATCCCCGTTTCTGTTCCGAGATCTGGATCGAGCGGGGAGCGAAACTCCGCCGCAGTTCGGGAATGGCCCGGTAGGGATCGCAGGCGCCGCACATGAAAATGTCGATGGCCGCGTATCCCCGTTCCGGCCAGGTGTGGATGCCGATATGGGATTCGGCGATCACCGCGACCCCGGAGATGCCGCCCTGATCGCTGAAACGGTGGAGGTGAAGGTTGAGCAACGTGGCGTCGCACGCCGCGACCGATCGTTTCAGGGCGGTCTCTACCACCTCGGCATCATCGAGGCCCTTGGCGCCCCAGAGGTCGATGAGCAAATGGGTGCCGGCGTAGCTGAGACCGTCTTTTTCGACGAAATAGTCGTCGCCTTTCCCCTCGGCCTTCGAGGGCCGCCGGCCCGCCGGACGCGGGGCGCCGGAAGGCCGGTCTTCCGATGGTTCGAGACCGACGACAACGCCCGGATTTCCCGCCGGTTTTGGTGGCGCCATTTCACCCTCCCTCGATCGGTATTAGGCGCGTTGTTTCGCGTATTCCGTCGGCGAATTCAAGGGAAAATGTGGCATCGCGATAGCGCGCCGCGCCGCCGTGGCCCGATTGCCAAGGCCGGTCACCGACGGCCGAAACCGGCGAAGGGCGGGACGGCGAGGAAGAAATAACCTACCGGATGCAAGGCCTTGTCGATCCCGTGACCGGTCGGCAGGGCCGGCGCGGGATGGAGCGAAAGAACGATGACGGCGATGAGCAGCACCGACCAGGCCGAGGCCGCCATGCCGCTGGATGTTAGTACTTACTTTCATAGGAGGGTGACACATCTGACGGCCTTGCGGGTTCTCTCGGCTAGGAGCGTGGTCCGCCGTGATGTGGGCGCATCATGGCGCTGGTTGACAAGCACGGGGAGGAAACCGTGGTTCCCTTGTCGGCCTAACGAAACTGGAGCCCAGCAGCCCTAGAGGTCCTGATACCCTAGGTCGCGGCCCCTACCTTCTTACCGGCTAGCCGTAGAACCCGACCACAGCCTCGGCCAAGGGGCCACCACGAACCCGCCTTTCGTATATACTAGCCCCTACTCCTTACCGCCCTCCTGCCAGCTACCCCGACGTGTCGGCCCCGAGCAGCCCTTGCCGCCAGTGCTCTCCGACTGGCATCGGCCTTGGCGCTACGCACCCAAAACTGACTATACGACATAGGAGTAGCGTTCGCGGGCCATCAATGGTTGCGAACCGCTTGCCGAGGCGGGTGCCTTTCGTCTAAAAGTTGGGTATGAAAGGCGAAAGCTGGTGGCGAATCGCGGTTGGCGCTCTCCTGTTTGTTGGGATGCTCTGGATGTTTCCAGACCTCTACTCAGAACTCAAAACTTGGCAGGCTGGAATCGCCGCCCTAATCGGTTTCGGAGGACTGATAGCGGCGGTGCTTGTCAGTGCCAGAAAACAGCGAGATCGCGACGATCGAATCCGAGATCAAGAGACCGAAGCAATGGCTAGAGCCCTCAGGTCTGAAATAGTGGACATTACGGCTTTCCTAAATATCAAAAACAATAATATCAGGGAACTCATTTCCGAGAATGAAGGTAGTGAGAATATTACTTTCAGAACGACAAACTTTCGCGACTTAGTTATCCCCCCAATCCCTCAAGTCTACGAGCGTTGCATGGAAAAAGTCGGGTTCTTACCACCTGAGACCAGCAAAAATGTTATGGATTACTATGGGTATTTGAAAGTGGCCACAAGAGTTGTATCAGAGAAATTCGCGGTACATCCAGATGAGATGGCTAGAGCACAATTATCAGAAATCGCTGACTGGTTTGAGGGACTCAAGAACAAATCTCTAATTGCGGGGCGCTCTCTCAACGAGTTTCTGAAAGACAGTGGTGGAAGCGCAGCGTAAAAGACTGATCTCCCTGTTGCCACTAGTAGATAATCTAACGAGATTGCATATGGCCCATTTAGACTTCATCGAAGATTTGCCAGATGATCCTTGGTCGGCACTATCTTCCATCTGTGACAAATTCGATAAGTTGGAAATAGCCGCTCGAATAGACGGCGACCCTTGGAACCTAGAATATTTCCATGCATTTATCGATTTCTTTGTTCTAGTAAAGGCCGTGATTACCAATAATGACTTAAAAATTACGATGAAAACTCCTGCCATCGCGCCATTCCTAGCGAAAAACATGACCAACATTGCGAATTATTTTGAAGGACTAAAGCAGGAGGTGGTCAAACAGCAAATCGAGAATCAAATGATAGAGTCTACAGAAGCTATCAATATAAGATTGGGAGCTGGATTTTATTATGAATTTAGCGATGACGATATTAGTCAAATACAAAATCTCATCAATGAATTGCGGGATCTTATCGCGAAGAGTGACGTTTTGGAGGAGGACCATAAGAGAAGATTGCTAAATCGATTAGAACGACTTCAATCTGAGCTACATAAGAAATTATCAGATTTGGACCGCTTCTGGGGTGTCGTAGGAGATGCAGGGGTCATGCTAGGAAAGTTTGGAGATGACGTGAATCCCATTGTCGATAGAATTAAGGAGCTCACAGGGATAGTATGGAAAGCACAGGCGAAAGCGGAAAACTTAGCCTCTGATTTACCATTCCCATTATTGACTAAAGACAACGATACCTAAGCAAGTACTGTGGTCACCAAATTATCGGGAAAAGGGAATTGTGCCGACGTCAAACGAGGCCCGTGGGGGTAGTCGGCTGGCAGCGGCGGTCCCATGGAGCCGTGGGAACGAACCCTGAGAACACCGCCACCGCCGAACCACCGGGGAGGGAACTACCGGTGAGGAAAGTGCCAGCCGGGGGAGGACTGAGAGGAGCGATCCCAACTGGCAGTGACCACCGCCCATTGATCATGCGGCCTTAGGCCGAGGCCACAAGCCGCCGGATGTTAGTACTAGGCCCCACCGGCGCCGTCGTTTCCCGGTCCATCCTGCCCTCTCTCCCTGTCATCCGGCTTGGTGACTCCTTAGGCTTTATCGACATATCCGTCCCCCGGTTTAACCCAATATTAAGCTTGAAATCCTATGATTAACGATAGGATCGATGCGGGCCATGCCCGATCTGTCCGGGGCCAAGCAGGCAAGCCAAGGGGACCCACATGGCAAGCGGCATGCGGTTTTTGATTCCATTTCTCGGCCTGGTGACGGCGGGCTGCTTCATCCCGCCGGCGTTGACGATCGCCAATTTCGCCGCCGATACCATGATCTATCTCGCCACCGGCAAAGGCACCGCGGACCACGCGCTCTCGGGGTTGACGAAGGGCGATTGCCGCATGTCCCGGATGACCAAGGGCCAGCCGATCTGCAGGAGGGTGGCCCGCACCGCCGTGGACGACCTTATTTTCGAGGAGGTCAACGCCTACGACGAGCGTCCGGGACCGGCGGTCGACGCCGGGAAGACGAGCGTGGTGGAACTGACGGGCTTTCCCAAGGGCACCGAACTCTTCGGACTCGTGCAAGATGACGGGACGCTCGAAATCTTCGCCCACATGGAGGGACGCGACGCCGCATCGGCGCCCTACATTGAAGGGCCGACCTTCACCGTCGACGGTTATGCCGGCGACCCGGCATCCTTCACCGGCGTGCTGCTGAACTCTTCCTACCACCCCTTCGAGACGATCATTCGCTCGTCCTAGAGCAGCTTGCCCGGGTTCATGATGTTGTCGGGGTCGAGCGTTTTCTTGATGGCGCGCATGAGGTCGAGCTCGATCCGCGAATGGTAGTGGACCAGCTCGTCCCGCTTCAGCCTGCCGATCCCGTGTTCGGCGCTGAAGCTCCCACCCAACTCGGCCACCAGGTCATGGACCATCCGGTTGAGCCGCCCGCCATGGTCAAGGAACGCCGATTTCTCCATGCCCACAGGCTGGCTGAGATTGAAGTGAATGTTGCCGTCGCCGACATGACCGAAGGCGAAGATCCGGATGCCCGCCATTTCCGTTTCCATCATCGCCGTCGCCCGGGTGATGAACTCCGCGACGCTGGACACCGGCACGGACACGTCATGCTTGATGCTGGCGCCTTCGCGAATCTCGGTTTCCGGCAGGATGTCCCGCAGGTACCAGATCTGCCTGGCCTGGGTCTCGCTGGCGGCGATCACCGCGTCGGCGATCAGCCCGGTATCGTAACCGCCGGCAAGGAAGTCCTCGAGGCATTGCCGCCCCGCGCCGCCCGTCTGGCCGAACGAAAGCTCCATCAGGACGTACCAGGGCGTCCGGGTTTTTAGAGGTTCCCTCGCCTCCGGAAAGTGCTTGAGCGTCGCCTCGAGCGCGATCCTGGGGATCAGTTCGAAGGCGGTGACGGCATCGCCGGTCGCGGCCTTGGCGTCCGCCAGCAGCCGGGTCACGCCTTCAAGCTCGGGCACGGCGATGAAGGCGGTCTGGACGTCCCGCGGGCGGGGAAATAGCTTGAGCACGGCGGCGGTGATCACGCCGAGCGTCCCCTCGGCGCCGATGAACAGATGCTTGAGATCATAGCCCGTGTTGTCCTTGCGCAGGCCGCGCAGCCCATCCCACAGGGTGCCGTCGGGCAACACGACCTCCAGCCCGAGCACGAGATTCCGGGCGCTGCCAAACTTGAGCACCGCCACGCCGCCGGCATTGGTCGAGAGATTGCCGCCGATCATGCAACTGCCCTCCGCCGCCAGGCTCAGGGGAAACAGGCGGTCGACATCCCTTGCCGCCGCCTGAAGGGTGGCGAGTATGCATCCCGCCTCCGCCGTCATGGTGTCGTTGAGCGGGTCGATCTCGCGGATCCGGTTCATGCGCGAAAGGCTCAGCACGATGCCGCCGCCTTCCTCGAGCGGCACCGAAGCCCCGACCAGGCCGGTATTGCCCCCCTGGGGGACAATCGGAATCCTCGCCTCCGCCGACAGCCGCACGACTTCGGCGACCTCCTCGCGGTTGGCCGGGCGCACCACGGCGTCGCAGCTTCCGTGATATCGCCCCCTCTGATCGGTGAGATAAGGGGCCATGTCCCGACCGTCCGAGATCCAGCCCTTGGGGCCGACGGCCGCCCGGATTCTGCCCAGCACGCCTGCGGCGGTTTCGGATGTGGCTCTCACCCGTATTCCCTCGTGAAATTTCGGTGCCGCTAAAGCATCTAACCCTTTGCCGCGGGCCCGGCAAGGGCGCTTTGGCTGGCCCGGCGCAAGCGGTCGTTGATGGCGACGCCAAGACCGGTTTCGGGAATGGGCACGACGGCGATGGCGGAAATGTCCGGCCGGTCAAGGGCGCGCAGCATGGCGAACAGGTTGGCCGCGGCCTCCCTCAGGTCGGCGGAGGGGCTGAGGTTCATTTCCGCGGCGCCGCCGGTGATGGGATGGGGACCGAAGGCGAGGAGCGCCTCGGTCCTTCCGACTTCGCCGGCGTCGAGCCGCAAGGGCCGGTCCGGCGCGTAATGGCGGGCGAGCATGCCCGGCGATTTGACCTCTTCAGTGGCGCCGCCGGGGGCAGTGGCGCCACCGGGGGCAGCGCCCGTAGGTCCGATGACCGCTTCGATCTCGTCCCTGGTGATCCCTCCCGGGCGCAGTATCACCGGCGTCGGCGTGGTCAGGTCGAGAACCGTCGATTCGATGCCGACCGGGCACCGACCGCCATCGAGGATCATCCGGGGTTTTGCCGCCAGCGAGGCCGAAACGTGATCGGCGCGGGTCGGGCTCACTTCGCCGGCGCGGTTGGCGCTTGGCGCCGCGATCGGCCGTTTCGCCGCCGCCAGCAGCGCCTGGGCGACGGGGTGGGCGGGTACGCGCACGGCAAGGGTCTCGAGACCGGCGCTGACCAGCAGCGAGATCGCCGAGGCCGCCCGCCTGCGCGGCCGGAGCCGCTTCGGCGTGGCGAAGGCCCGGCGCTCGAGCACCAGGGTCAGCGCGCCCGGCCAAAAAGCGCCGGCGAGCCGGTGCGCGCGGGCATCGAAGGCGGCCGCGTCGCTGGCTTCGTCCGGGCTCGCGAAATGGACGATCAGGGGATTGAAGCGGGGCCGGTCCTTGGCCTCGAAGATCGAGGCGACGGCGCGGTCGTTGGCGGCGTCGGCGCCGAGGCCGTATACGGTCTCGGTGGGAAAGGCGATCAATCCGCCTTGGCGGATCACGGCGGCGGCGGCGGCGACGTTCTCGGTGCTCGGCGCGAATATGTTGGACGCGGGGTCGATCATGGGCGCGGCCGATCTTCTCTTTGGCGCCGCGATCACGCCTTGCCGCGGGCAATGAAATTGGCATTAAGGAAGCCGGGCTTGCCATAGAGAAACGCGCCGCCGTCGGGGGTGGTGACGGAGCCGCCGGCGGCTTCGAGTATGGCCTGGCCGGCGGCGGTATCCCATTCGCTGCACGGCCCGAAACGGGGGTAAAGGTCGGCCTCGCCGCTCGCCACCTTGCAGAATTTGAGGGCGCTGCCGCAAACGATTCGCGCCTTCACATTCAGGTCCGAGAGAAACCGCTCGAGTTCGGCGTCGGTTTTGTGCGAACGGCTGGATATGACCACCACGCCTTCTGCGGGCGCCGCGCGCGCCGCGATCGGGCGGGCCGGCGCGTCTCCCTCCTGGCACATGGCGGTGCCGGCGCCGGCGGCCGAATAGGTCAAGCCGAGGGCGGGGACATTCATGACGCCCAGCACCGGCCGCCGGTCAATGATGAGCGCGATATTGACGGTGAATTCGTCGTTGCGCTTGATGAATTCCTTGGTGCCATCGAGCGGGTCCACGGCCCAGAAGCACCTCAATCCCGCGTCCGGCATCTTGTGGGCCGCCGCCTCTTCCGAGACGATCGTGATGTCCGGCGTGATGCGCGCGAGCTCGGCGAGGATGATGCGTTCGGCCGCTTCGTCGGCGTCGGTCACGGGCGACGCGTCGGCCTTGGCGCGGACCGCGAAGTCGGTGCCGTAGATCTCAAGAATCTTCTCACCGGCCTTTCGGGCGATGGCGCAGACAGGCGCAATCAGCGCCCCGAGATCCGCTTGGTTCATCGTCGTATCCTTCGGCGTCATCGCCGCCGTCATTGTGGCCCGCCAAGTGCCGATTCACAAGTGGGCGCCGGATAGTGCTCTAGCGGGGGAAGGGTCAAATTTCGGCGGGGTAGAGGATGGATCTCAAAAAAAGAGAGGACCTGCGAGCCGGTTGGGGCGTCTTCACTTTTCTCGGGGGGATGAGGGGCAGGGAAAGTGAGGAACCCGGCTCGCAGGCCTGTCCGTAAAACACTGTCAGTGAGGCAACCCTCCTCTACTACCACCAAGTGCAAGGCCGGAAGGATGGTTGGAGAGCTTTATCCTTCCTCGTCCTAAACTTGCCAGGGAGACTGTGGCACAAACGATAGCCCCACCGCCAATGAGCCGAAGATTACGTGGTAAGGCATCCGATCTCAAATCACGCCTCTTCACATAGCCGTGATCAAGTACTTACTTTCATAGAAGGGTGACACATCTGACGGCCTTGCGGGTTCTTCGGCTAGGAGCGTGGTCCGCCGTGATGGGAGCCCATCACAAGGGCCGCGCAACGACGTCCGAAGAGCCCGCAAGGCCGCCCGAAGGGTCGTTTTTCGCGGCCTCCGGAGGGCGTCAGTGCCGCT
>JADFJG010000127.1:0-4206 GCA_022566265.1 Pseudomonadota bacterium
CAAGCGTTTCGCAACGACGCCAGGGCGCAAAAGAACCCGGCCTCCGGTGGGGCAAATCGGCCCCTCGGCGTCGTTGCGACGCTTGCCCGATGCGTTGCATCGCGCCGCGCGCCGCGCCTAGCCGAGGGACCGATTTGCCCCATCAAATTGATTCCTATCTACCAAGAACCGCTCTAGCTCGACCCTTCACAAAGCGGCGCTTTGTCCCCACAATCGGCAACCCATCCCAACGCCCGATGCGGCCACAAACATGGACACCCTGACGCGCTTCGCCGAAAAAAAACTGACCGCCATCGCCAAGCGCAATCTTCGCCGCGCCCTCCACCCCACGGAACGCCTGCCGCCGATCGTCGCCGAGCGCGATGGGCGCAAGCTGATCTCGTTCGCCTGCAACGATTACCTCGGGCTCAGCCAGCACGCCAGGGTCAAGCAGGCGGCGGTACAGGCGATCGGGCGTTATGGCGCCGGCGCCGGCGCCTCGCGCCTGGTGACCGGCAACAACCCGCTTTACGGGGAGCTCGAGGCGACCCTGGCCAGGATCAAGGGGACCGAGGCGGCGCTGGTGTTCGGCAGCGGCTATCTCGCCAATATCGGCATCATCCCGACCCTGATCGGCAAGCGGGACCTGATCGTCGGCGATGAATTGATGCATGCCTGCATGCACGCGGGCGCGCGCCTCAGCGGCGCCAAGACCGTCCTGTTCGACCACAATGACGTCGCCGACTGCCGCGCCCGGCTGGCGGCGCACCGCGCCGCGCACCCCAAATGCCTGGTGATGACCGAGGGCGTGTTCAGCATGGACGGCGACCGGGCGCCGGTGAAGGCGTTGGCGCGCCTTGCGGAGGAGTTCGATGCCTGGTTGATGACCGATGACGCCCATGCCCTTGGCGTCATCGGCGGCGGCCGGGGCAGCGCCTTCGCCGAGGACGAAAAAATCGACGTGCCCTTGCAGATGGGGACGCTTTCGAAGGCCGCCGGCGCCTATGGCGGCTATCTCTGCGCTTCCGCCCCGGTCATCGACTTCATCGCCAACCGGGCGCGCAGCCTGTTTTATTCCACCGCCCTGCCGCCGGCGGTGCTGGCGAGCGCCACCGAGGCGCTGAAGATGATCGAGGAAGATCGGGACCTGGTGGCCAGGCCGCTCGCCAAGGCGAGGCTGTTTACCGAACGGATGGGGCTCATTGCGGCCCAAAGCGCCATCGTGCCGATGATCGTCGGCGATCCGCAAAAGGCGCTCATCGCCGCCGGCGCGCTCGAGGACGAAGGCTTCCTGGTCATCGCCATCCGCCCGCCGACCGTGCCCGAGGGCACCTCGCGATTGCGCTTCACCTTCTCCGCCGCCCATACCGACGGCGACATCGAACGCCTCGCCGGGGCGTTGGGGAGGATCGGTCCCAGGATCGGCCTTCGCGGCTGATGCGATGGCGCGGCTGATGCGATGACGGGCGGCGTCGGCAAGGCGGGCCTCTTCATCACCGCTTCGGGCACCGGCGCCGGCAAGACGCTGATCGCCTGCGCGCTCTGCCATCAGCTTGGCGCCCGGGGCTTGAGGGTACAGGGCCTGAAGCCGGTGATCAGCGGCTTCGATCCGGCCGAGGCAGAGGAAAGCGACAGCGGCCTGATCCTGCGAAGCCTGGGCCGCGAACTCAGCGACGAGGGCATCGCCGCCATCTCTCCCTTCCGCTATTTGGCGCCCCTCGCCCCCAACATGGCGGCGAAGCGGGAAGGAAGGGAGATCGCGCTCGGTGAAATCGTCGATTTCTGCCGCCGACGCGCCGACGACGACTTCGACGTGACCCTGATCGAAGGGGTCGGCGGGGTCATGGCGCCGATCACCGACGAGGAGACGGTGATCGATTGGATGGCGGCGCTCGGGTTCCCGGCGCTGGTGGTGCTGGGGAGTTACCTCGGCGCCATCTCCCACGGGCTGACGGCGCTTGGGGCGTTGGCGGCGCGCGCCATCCCCATCGCCGGCATCGTCGTCAACGAATCCCCCGAAAGCCCGGTCGATCTGGCGGAAACCGTGGACAACTTCCGGCGCTTCCTGCCCGGTCACGGGATCATCGCGGTGCCAAGGATCGCGCCGGGGCCGAATCCATGGCGGCGCGTGCCCGACCTTAGCGGCCTCTTGCCAGCATATTTGGCGGCACCGATAAGCGGCTAGGACTCTGGGGCGCCCGGGGCCGCCTCCCCGGCGCGGGCTCTCACGGCGTGACCGATATCCGGCCGTCGCCCTCCTTTTCGAGAATGTCGACGGTCACCTCCGAACCGTGGCGCCGCAGCATGATGTCCATCCGGCTTTGGCCGATCCTGAGGGAGCGAATGAGCACTTCGTCGAGGAAATCGGGCAAAGCCGGATGGTTGAAGCGGACTTCCTCGGCGCCAGGATCGAACTCAAGGCCGAGACAGGCTTGCAACATGGCGAAAGGCGCCGCGCTCGCCCAAGCCTGGGGCGCGCAGGCGACGGGGTAAGAGGTCGGCCCCTTGCCGGGAAGCCGCCTGAAGCCGCAAAACAACTCGGGCAGCCGCCGCAGATCCATGTAAGCCGCGGCATCGAACATCCCGGAGAACAGCCGCTGGATGTGCTCCGTGAACCCGTAACGGGCCATGCCAAGGGCGATCAATGCATTGTCGTGCGGCCAAACCGAGCCATTGTGGTAGGACATCGGGTTGTACCGGGCCTCCGACCTCGCCACCGTGCGGATGCCCCAGCCGGAGTAGAACTCCCGGTCGAGCAGCAGGTCCGCGACCAGGGCGGCCCGCTTTGGATCGGCGATGCCGGTCAGCAGCACCTGTCCGGCATTCGAGGTGCGAACCCTGCAGGGCGCCTTGTCGCCATCGAGCGCCATGGCATAGGTGGATATTTCGTCGCACCAGAAGGCCGCCTCGAAACGATCCTTCATCGCCACCGCCTGTTCCTCGAGGCTCGCCGCCAAGACCGCGGAACCCAAGGCGGTTGCCATCCTCGCCGCATGACGTTTGGCGGCGTACACGTAGCCCTGGACTTCGCACAGCGCGATCGGACCCGTGGCCAGCTCGCCGTCGGCGTGAAACACGGAATCCCGCGAGTCCTTCCAGCCCTGGTTGGTGAGGCCGGCTTCGCTCTGTGCCCGGTACTCGACGAAACCGTCGCCATCACGGTCTCCGTATTCGTCGATCCAGCGAAGCGCCGCCTCGACGTTGGGCCACAGCTCGGTGATGGTGTCGAGGTCGCCGGTGCGCTCAAAGTACAACCCGGCGAGAACGACGAACAGCGGCGTGGCGTCGACGGAGCCGTAATAAAGACCGAACGGCACCTCGCCCAACCGCGCCATTTCGCCGCGGCGGGTTTCGTGCAGGATTTTTCCCGGCTCGGCCTCGGCCTCGGGCCGCGTCTCGGTGGCTTGGTTGGCGGCGAGGAACCTGAGCACCCCCCGGGCAATGCCGGGATCGACCCATAGCAGTTGCAGGGCGGTGATGATGCCGTCGCGGCCGAACGCCGTGCTGAACCAGGGAATTCCGGCGTAGGGATAGGGGCCCTGCCCGGTCTCGGTTTTGAGCATCGAGAGGTCGGCCATCGAGCGGCAGAGAACCTCGTTGAAAACGGCATTGGACGTTTCGACCGAAGCGGCGCCGGAAGCGCCGACGCGCAGGGCCCGGCGCGCTTTCCTCAGGCCGACGAAGAATTGCTTGCCGGCCGTATCGGCCACGGGGGTCTCCTGGCAAGAGACGGTGACGAACAGGGAGGTTCGTTTGCGCGGCTCGAGATTGAGCTCGAAGATCGCGATGTGCCGGTCCAGGTGGTCCGGTTTCGGATCGAACTGGATCGTGGTGCGCCGCTTGACCGAATCGAGACCGGTGTAGCGAAACACCACGGCGGTGTCGGTGTCGGTGGCGATCGAAAACCGGCCGCGCTTGCGGCGCGAATGACCCCGGACCTCGAAGATATCGGCAAAATCGGCCTCGAACACAAAGCTCAGGTTGATCGTGTGGGGTCTGTCGTCGAAGTTCCGGATTGCCAGCCGTTCGTAACAGGTGGCCTCCCACAGAAACTTGGAGCGCATGATGTGGATGGTGTCGCGGGGCAGAACGAGCGCGCCGCCATCAAAGAAGTCGGGGTTGGTGAGATCGGCGGACAGCACGTTGTTGTCCTGAACCGTCGAGCCCAGGAGGAGCCAGCGTCGCCCGTTGATGAGAAGATGGAACCCGGACAGAAACCGGGTGTCC
>JADFJG010000127.1:4306-9607 GCA_022566265.1 Pseudomonadota bacterium
GCCATCAAAGAAGTCGGGGTTGGTGAGATCGGCGGACAGCACGTTGTTGTCCTGAACCGTCGAGCCCAGGAGGAGCCAGCGTCGCCCGTTGATGAGAAGATGGAACCCGGACAGAAACCGGGTGTCCTCGTTGAACAGACCCTCCGGGCTCGAATCGGTGGCAACGATGTCGCCGTAATGGTCGAACACCGCGAAGGTGTCGCCGTGTTTCAGCGTCCGCGGACGGCGTTCCTGCAGGGACGTGGTAGCGGGTATATAGAACCGAGAAGGGTCCGGGTCGGAAACCGGCCCGACCAAGGATTCGCGCAGTGACTTCTCTGTCATCGGCAGGAGCTTCGTCCGAACACCGCGGGGACGGCGTGAGGGCCGTACCGCCACGGGTTCCTTAGAAGCTACTAGGCCCTGGAAAGCAATGGAATTTTCTCGGCGTGGGCAAAAAAATCAATCGGCTAACACCACCCCGACACCTGTCCCGGCGCGCAAGCCGGTTCCAACGGCCGGCATCGGCAGTCGCTCCGGCTCGGTCAGCGCGCGATAAATCTTGACATAATCCCTGGCCATGCGGGCGACGGTGAACCGCCGTTCGAACCGCCGGCGGATGACCCCCCGGTCGAGCGTGTCAAGCTTGCCCAGCGCCGCCACCGCCTGGTCGATGCTTTCCACGATGAAGCCGGTCACCCCGTGTTCCACCACCTCGGGAACCGAGCCGCGGGGGTACGCGATCACCGGCGTGCCGCATGCCATGGCCTCGATCATGACGAGGCCGAACGGCTCCGGCCAGTCGATCGGAAACAGCACCGCTTTCGCACCGCCAAGGAACGCACCTTTTTCCCGTTCGCCGATCTCGCCCAAATATTCGATCAGGGGATGTGACAGGAGGGGCCGGATCTTGCTCTCGAAGTACTCTTGGTCGATGCTGTCGACCTTGGCCGCGATCCTGAGCTTTACGCCGGCGCGCCGCGCCATCTCGATCGCCCGGTCGACCCGCTTTTCCGGACAGATGCGCCCGAGAAAGGCGACGTAGGCGCCGTCGGACGGCCGGGAGATCGCATAGAGATCATCGGGCAGCCCGTGATACACGTTCCCGGCCCAGAGAACGTCGGGCATCGGCCGCCTCTGGTGCCGCGAAATCGAGACCAGGGGCATATCGTCAAACTCCTGGTACAGCGGCACAAGGTCCGGCAGGTCCAGACGGCCATGCAGCGTCGTCACGGTCCGGGCGGACATTTGCCGGAATAACGGAAAATGCAGGCAATCTATATGGAAATGAATCATGTCGAACTCACGCGCCCGGCGACGGATTTTTTCGAGCATGACCATGTAGTGCGGAAGCGGGTCCTGTACCTGGGGGTTGAACCGCAGGGCTTTTTCACCGCAAGGGACCAATTCGGCGGCGGTCAGGGAGTCGCCGCTGGCGAACAATGTGACATCGTGGCCCTGGCGGACCAACTCCTCGGTGAGGTAGTGAACGACGCGCTCCGTGCCGCCATAGAGCCGCGGCGGCACGCTCTCGACCAAAGGCGCGACCTGAGCGATCTTCATGTCGCTTCATTTCCTTTCAAAAGCACTTGTGAATAACTGAAAGAGGACCGGGAAAAAAGAGCGGGGAATTCCGTTGCCGACGTTTCCTCGCGCGCGGCGCTCGGAAACCGCCCAACGGCCTACGCAAACAGCAGGACTACTTCAACTTCAGCCCTAGACGCCACGGCCCGGCCTGGACGACACTTCGCGGTGGGCGAGGCAACGAGCCGGACGAGTGCCAATGAATACGAAAGGAACAGACCACCGGAAGCCGACCGCCAAACGCCCCCACTGGCTACGCCGCTTCCTGTCAGTCCGTCACGCCGACGCGGTTGCCGGGAGGCTTGGTTGAGATATGGGAACGCCGGTGGCGTTTCGCAATACGCCCGCAACGATTTTACGGTTATTGCCCGGATTATTTCGGCCGCGGCGCCCAAAACGTCCTGGGAGTGGGTCAGGGTTCGAACCCGCCGATCAGGCAAGTGTGCCGATCGGCCCGGAGACGGTGTCTAGAACGGCCGGCGGGCCTTGAGCGCGGCGCTGAGCGTGCCGTCGTCGAGATAATCCAACTCGCCGCCCACCGGCACGCCCTGGGCGAGGCGGGTCACCGTGACGCCGCAGCCGGCGAGGCGCTCCATCAGGTAATGGGCGGTGGTCTGGCCGTCGACGGTGGCGCCGGTGGCGAGGATCACTTCGCCAAGCCCCGCCTCTCCGGCGCGGGCGATCAGGCCGGCGATATTGAGATCCTCCGGCCCCATCCCGTCGATGGCGGAAAGCACGCCGCCGAGCACGTGATAGCGGCCCTTGAAGGTCCCGGCCCGTTCCAGCGCCCAGAGATCGGCGACCTCCTCGACGACGCAGATGATCGTCGGATCGCGCCGCCCATCGGCGCAGATGGCGCAAGGATCGACGGTATCGAGATTGCCGCAGTCATGGCAGGTGACGATCTTCTCGGCGGCTTCCGCCAGCGCCTTGACCAAGGGCGTCATCACCGTCTCGCGCCGCTTCATCATATAGAGCACGGCGCGCCGCGCCGAGCGTGGCCCCAGGCCCGGCAGCTTGGCGAGGAGCTGTATCAGGCGCTCGATCTCGGTTCCGATCATGATCCGTTTACCGACGGCGGGGTTGGCCGAAGCGGGCAGGTCCGGCCGCCCCCGCTTTTCCTAGACCCGCTTTTCCTAGAACGGCAGCTTCAACCCCGGCGGCAGGTTGAGCCCGCCGGTGATCTTGCCCATTTCCTCGGCGACGCGCGCCTCGAGCTTGGCCTTGGCGTCGTTGACCCCGGCGGCGATCAGGTCCTCCAGGACCTCGACTTCCCCGGCATCGACGATCGAGGGGTCGATCTTGATCTTGCGCACATCCCCCTTGCCGCCGAGCGTCACCGTGACCAGGCCGGCGCCCGACGCGCCGGTGACTTCGATGCCCTCGAGCTTGGCCTGCATCTCCGCCATCTTGGCTTGCATCTCCTGCGCCTGCTTCAGCATCTCGCCGAGGTTCGTCATCCTTTGCCGTCCTCTCGCTCTGGCGTCCCGGAACCCGCGTCCCCGTCGCCATCGGCCGGGGGGGCGGCCGGGGGGGCGATGTCGCGAACCTCGGTGATCTTGGCGCCGGGAAAGGTCTTAAGCGCGGCGCGTACCAGCGGGTGCCCGGCGGCCTTCTTCCGGCGCTTGCGCCGGGCGCCCTCGGCCTGCTCCGCCAGGCTCGGCGCGCCGGTTTCGGCCGACACGCTGACCACCCAGCGCTCACCCGTCCATCGGCTCAACAGCTCGCCCATGCGGTTGGCGAGATCGCGCGGGGCATGGGCGCCGGGGCGGAATTCGATGCGGCCGGGCTCGAAGTGGACGAGGTGCACCTCGCTCAAGAGATGGCCTTGAAGCACCGCTTCGCGCTTGGCGGCGAACAGCTCGACGACGTCGGCGAAGCTGGCGGGACCAGGGGCGTCGGGCCTTGGCGGCGTATCGGCGGCGGGTTCGGGTTCAACCTTCTCTGGCGCGGCGGTCTCGGGCACGGGAGCCGGTTCTGGGCTGAGCGCCAGACTCGCGCCCGGCGAAGCCGGCGCCGGCGGCACATTTACCACCGGCTTGGGCTCGGCCGGCATGGGCGCTTCGCCCGTCTGCTGCCCCGTCTGCTGCCCCGTCTGCTGCAAAGACTTGACGATTTCGGCCGGCGCCGGCAATTCCGCCGCATAAGCGATCCTGACCAGCACCATCTCCGCCGCCTGCAACGGGTTGGGCGCCCGTTGCGCTTCCGCCAGCCCCTTGAGCAACATCTGCCAGGCGCGGGCGAGAACCGGCATGGCGAGGCCCTCGGCGAATTTCTTGCCGCGCACCCGCTCCGCCTCCGGCACCGAGATGTCGTCGGCGACCTCCGGCGCGATGTTGACCCGGGTCAGCCAGTGGGTGAGCTCGAGAAGGTCGGACAAAACGATGGCGGCGTCGGCGCCCGCATCGTGTTGTTCCTCGAGAATCTCCAGCGCCTGCTTGATCTCGCCCTTCATCACCGCCTCGAACAGATCGAAGATGCGCGTGCGGTCGGCGAGACCCAGCATGGCGCGCACCTGGTCCTCGTCGATCCCCCCTTGGGCGTCACCGGCGGCGCCGTGGGCGAAGGCTTGGTCGAGAAGCGAGAGCGCGTCGCGCACCGAGCCGTCGGCGGCGCGGGCGATCAGGGCAAGCGCGCGTTGGCCGATATCGGCTTCCTCCTTGGCGGCGATGTCGGCGAGATGGGATGCGAGCGTTTCGGCGCCGACGCGCCTGAGGTCGAAGCGCTGGCAGCGCGACAGCACGGTGACCGGGATCTTGCGCGCTTCGGTGGTGGCGAAGATGAACTTCACATGCTCCGGCGGCTCCTCCAGCGTCTTGAGCAAGGCGTTGAACGCGGCGCCCGAGAGCATATGGACCTCATCGACGATGTAGACCTTGTAGCGGGCCGACACCGGCCTGTAGCTGGTGCCGGCGATGAGCTCGCGGATATCGTCGACGCCGGTGCGTGAAGCCGCGTCCATCTCCAGCACGTCCATGTGCCGGTCCTCGGTGATCGCCACGCAGTGCTCGCACACGCCGCAAGGATCGGGCGTCGGCCCGCCCTTGCCGTCGGCGCCGATGCAGTTGAGCGCCCGGGCGATGATCCTGGCCGTCGTCGTCTTGCCGACCCCGCGCACGCCGGTGAGAAGATAGGCATGGGCCAGGCGGTCCAATTCGATGGCGTTGGTAAGGGTGCGCACCATGGCGTCCTGGCCGATCAGCCCGGAAAAGGTGAGCGGACGGTATTTGCGGGCGAGGACGCGATAAGGCGTGGCCGGATCGGGGGAAGGTGCCTGTTGGTTCATTACGCCCGGTTCGATCCCTGAAAGGCCGGAGACTTGCGGTTGAGCCCGGTGTCCCCAGCCCGAGGTCAAGGTGGGAGGCCGGCGGGCGACCCAAGCGAAACCCCGTTACGGCTGCTTCCTTCCGGATCTGACCGGGTTGGCGAGGGGCCTGTCCGTCGCCAACCTCCCGCGCGCACTATACCAGTTTCCGCGACCCATCGCGCAAGCAATTCTCCGGTATCAATCCTCGCTCGGTCTGGAATCCCGGACCCGGGCGTAAAACAACAGCGCCAGGACCATCGCCGCGGCGAGATAGGCGAACACCAGCCGGTAGGCCAGTTCCGGCGCGCCGCCGTCGCCGGTGGCGAAATAGCCGACGATCAGGCTGGTCATGACCTGCGCCAGGGCGACGCCGATGAAGTTACCGAAATTGACGATGGTGATGCCGCGCCCGACCATGTGATCGGGGAACA
>JADFJG010000025.1:0-21590 GCA_022566265.1 Pseudomonadota bacterium
GCAAGAATTACGACGGCGACGTGCAGTCCGATTCCCTGGCCCAGGGGTTCGGCTCCCTCGGCCTCATGACCTCGGTGCTGCTGACGCCGGACGGCAAGACGGTCGAGGCCGAGGCGGCGCACGGCACCGTCACCCGGCACTACCGCGAGCACCAGGCCGGGCGCGACACCTCGACCAACCCCATCGCCTCGATCTTCGCCTGGACCCGGGGGCTCCATTACCGCGGCATCTTCGACGGCACGCCCGAGGTTGTGCGCTTTGCCGAGACGCTGGAGAAGGTCTGCGTCGAGACCGTCGAGTCCGGCTTCATGACCAAGGACCTGGCGCTGCTCATCGGCGAGGATCAGTCGTGGCTGACCACCCGGCAATTCATCGACAAGCTGGACGAGAATCTTAAGGCGAAGATGGGTTAGAGCGGCCGGCGCGGCCCCTCAGGCCGGGGCGGCGGTCTTCTCGACCGCGCGCTCGATGGCCAAAAGCGCGTCATCGGCCTTATTCCCCTCGGGGCCCCCGGCCTGGGCCATGTCGGGCCGGCCGCCGCCGCCCTTGCCGCCGAGCGCCTCGGCGCCGATGCGGACGAAGCGGACGGCGTCGAAGCGGTCGGTGAGATCGTCGGTCACCGCCACCACCAGGGAGGCCTTGCCGTCGTTGACCGCGGCGAGGGCGACGACGCCGGTGCCGATCCTGGCCTTGAGATCGTCGGCCATGGATTTGAGCTCCTTGGCCGGCACGCCCAAGAGCTTGCGCCCGGCGTATTTGATGCCGCCGACGTCCTTAAAGAGCCCGCCGTCGGCGGCGCCCTCGGCGCTGGCGCCGCCGCCGCCGACGGCAAGCCGGCGGCGCAGATCGGAAAGTTCGCGTTCGAGCTTGCGCTTCTCGTCCAGCAGCGCCGCGACGCGGCCCGGCACCTCCGCCGGCGCCGTCTTCAGCGCCGCCGCCGCCTCGGCCAGCCAATCGGCCCGTGCCGCCATATAGGCCTCGGCCGCCGCCCCGGTCAGGCCCTCGATACGGCGCACGCCGGCGGCCAGCGCGCTTTCGGCGACCAACTTGAAGGTGCCGATGTCGCCGGTGCGGGCGACATGGGTGCCGCCGCAAAGCTCGACCGAATAATCGCCCCCCTCGTCCGCGCCGCCCACGTCCACACCCCCCTCGTCCTGGCCCCCCTCGTTCACGCCCATACTGACGACGCGGACCTCGTCGCCGTATTTCTCGCCGAACAAGGCCATGGCGCCGGCCTCGATGGCATCCTCGGGCGTCATCAGGCGCGTCGTCACCTCCCGGTTCTGGCGCACCATGCGCCCGACATCGGCCTCGATGTCCTTGATCTCCTCCGCCGTTATCCGCCGGGGCTGGCTGATGTCGAAGCGCAGGCGGTCGGGGGCGACGAGGGAGCCCTTCTGGGTGACGTGCTCGCCCAAGCGCCGGCGAAGGGCCTCATGCAACAGATGGGTGGCGGAATGGTTGGCGCGGATCATCCCGCGCCGGGCGGCATCGACGCGCATCGCGACGGCTTCGCCGAGCGCCAGCGCGCCCCCGGTCAGCTTCCCCAGATGGACATGGAGACCGCCCGGCATCTTCCTGGTGTCGGTGACGGTGAACGCCGCGCCCTTGGCGCTGGCGAGCACGCCGGTGTCGCCGACCTGGCCGCCGGACTCGCCATAGAACGGGGTCTGGTTGGTGACGACAGCGAGCTCGGCGCCGGCCTCGGCGCTATCGATCTCCTTGCCGTCGGCGAGGAGCGCCACCACCTCGCCCTCGGCGGTGACGGTGGCGTAGCCGAGGAACTCGGTGGCGCCCTTGGCCTGGGCGATGGCGAACCAGATGGCGTCGTCCGCGGTCTCGCCGGAGCCGGCCCAGGCGGCGCGGGCCTCGGTCCGCTGGCGCTCCATGGCGGTCTCGAAGCCGGCGACCTCGACGCCGATGCCGCGCGCGCGCAGCGCGTCCTCGGTGAGATCGAGGGGGAAGCCGTAGGTGTCGTAGAGCTTGAACGCCACCTCGCCGGCGAGCGAAGCGCCCGGCGCCAGCTTCGCCGTCTCGTCGGCCAACAGCCCCATGCCGCGGTCCAGGGTCTTGAGGAAGCGGCTCTCCTCGCCCTTCAGGGTCTCCCGCAGCAGCGCCTCGGCACGGACCAGCTCGGGGAACGCCTGGCCCATCTCGGTAATGAGCGCCGGCACCAGGCGCCACAGCAGAGGGTCCTTGACCCCCATCAGATGGGCGTGGCGCATGGCGCGGCGCAGGATGCGGCGCAGCACGTAGCCGCGGCCCTCGTTCGACGGCATGACGCCGTCGGCGATGAGGAAACAGACCGCGCGGAGATGATCGGCGATGACCCGGTGCGAGACCGCGTGATCGCCGTCGGGCGCGGTGTCGGTGGCGTCGGCCGAGGCCTCGATCAGATGGCGCATGAGGTCGATGTCGTAGTTGTCGTGCACCCCTTGCAGCACGGCGGCGAGGCGCTCCAGCCCCAAGCCGGTGTCGACGCTGGGCTTGGGCAGATCGCGGCGCTCATCCGCGCTCACCTGCTCGTACTGCATGAACACCAGGTTCCAGATCTCGACGAAGCGGTCGCCATCCTCATCGGCGCTGCCGGGCGGGCCACCGGCGATGCCCTCGCCGTGATCGTAGAAGATCTCGGAGCACGGCCCGCAGGGTCCGGTGGCGCCCATCGCCCAGAAATTGTCGGCGGTGGCGATGCGCACGATCCGCTCCTCGGGGAGCCCCGAGATCTTGCGCCACAGATCGTAGGCCTCGTCGTCGGTGTGATAGACCGTCACCCACAGCCGCTCCGGCGCCAGGGCGAACTCCTTGACGATGAGCTTCCAGGCCAGCTCGATGCCGCCCTCCTTGAAGTAATCGCCGAACGAGAAGTTGCCGAGCATCTCGAAGAAGGTGTGATGGCGCGCGGTGTAGCCGACGTTCTCGAGGTCGTTATGCTTGCCGCCGGCGCGGACGCACTTCTGGGACGTCGTGGCGCGCACGTAATCCCGGGTCTCGGCGCCGATGAAGACGTTCTTGAACTGCACCATGCCGGAATTGGTGAACAGCAACGTCGGGTCGTTGCGCGGCACCAGCGGGCCCGAGTCGACGATGGTATGGCCGTTGGCGGCGAAGAAATCGAGGAAAGCCGCGCGGATGTCGTTGGTGCTCGTCATCTCTCCATCGAGCGAAATGGCCCTTCCCTTCCCGGCGGGTGCCCGCCGTCGCCAGCGATTTTGAACCACAGAGCACACAGAGAACACAGAGACCAGATTTCAGATGACAGGTATCTGATGCCAGGCAATAGATTAGTCCTCCCCTCCATCTATTTTTTGATACCTGATTCCTGTCATCTGAATTCTGACCTCTGTGATGAGCAATGTCTTGTCAACCAGCGCGGGCCCAGCGCTCGCTGGCGCCATGACGCCGCCGCCGGCGCGCCGTGGCCTTGCGGGCGCCTCGACCGGCTTTGCTTTTAGCGCCAAGCCGCCGCCCTGTCCAGGACACCCGGCGCCGGGGGGAGATGGGCGGATGGGGGGAAAGGCGGGCGGGGCGGGGCTTAATCGCCGCCCCGGCCCGACCGCAGGGTCACTTGGCGCCGCGCTTGGCCTCCTCGGCGGGGTCGTCGGCGCCGGGCGCCGGCGCGGTATCGGGCTCGGGCGCGGTTTCCTTGAGCGTGACCGGCGCCGGCCTGGCGGCGAGGCCGGCGCCCTGGCGAATCTTGTTCTCGATCTCGGCGGCGATCTCCGGGTTGTCCCTGAGGAACGCCTTGGCGTTCTCCCGGCCCTGGCCGACGCGCTGGCCGTTGTAGGAAAACCAGGTGCCCGATTTCTCGACGATGTCGGCCTTGACGCCCAAATCGATCAGCTCGCCGACCTTGGAGACGCCCTCGCCGTAGATGATGTCGAACTCCACCACCTTGAAGGGCGGCGCCAGCTTGTTCTTCACCACCTTGACCCGGGTCTGGTTGCCGATGATCTCGTCGCGGTCCTTGATCGCGCCGATGCGGCGGATGTCGAGGCGCACGGAGGCGTAGAACTTGAGCGCGTTGCCGCCCGAGGTGGTCTCCGGGTTGCCGAACATGACGCCGATCTTCATGCGGATCTGGTTGATGAACACCACCATGCAGCGCGAGCGCGCGATCGAGGAGGTGAGCTTGCGCAGCGCCTGGCTCATCAGGCGGGCCTGGAGGCCGACATGGACGTCGCCCATCTCGCCCTCGAGCTCGGCGCGCGGCACCAGGGCGGCGACCGAGTCGATCACCAGGATGTCGATGGCGCCGGAGCGCACCAGGGTATCGGCGATCTCCAGCGCCTGCTCGCCGGTGTCGGGCTGGGAGATCAGCAACTCATCGATGTCGACGCCGAGCTTGCCGGCATAGATCGGATCGAGGGCGTGTTCGGCGTCGACGAAGGCGCAGGTGCCGCCCAGCTTCTGGGCCTCACTGATGACGTGGAGCGCCATCGTCGTCTTGCCCGAGGCTTCGGGCCCGTAGATCTCGACCACCCGGCCCCGCGGCAGGCCGCCGATGCCGAGCGCGATATCGAGCCCGAGCGAGCCGCTGGAGACGGTCTCGGATTCGACGATGCTCCGGCTTTCTCCGAGCTTCATGACCGCGCCCTTGCCGAAGGCCCGTTCGATCTGGCCCAGCGCGGCGTCGAGTGCCTTTCGTTTGTCCATATCGTCCTTGTCGACCAGTTTCAATGAGCTAACGGACATGGGACGCTCCTTCTCTTATTCCACAGGGTGGCGGGCGATGCAACGCTTTCACGCGGCGCGGACGGCGTCCATCGGGGGCCAATGTACATGTTTTGTTCTAATTGGCAAGCGAAAATATTACGCCTTGTTTTCAAAGGGAAATACAATCCATGTTCGCGTGATGTTCGGGGGCGAATCGGGTGATCGCAGGTGTGTCGCGGACGGGAGTGCCGGGCAGGCCAGGCGGCGCTATATGGCATCGCGAGCCCACGCCACGCTTATCGGCCACAAGGTAGGTCGGCGGTCTCGTAGCTCGTTCTAAGAAGCCCCGCATCACCCGTAAGCAGTTCAGGGCGTACTGGCGGTTCATTCGGTGGGTTGAACACCAAATACGCCAAAAAGTGGACACCTAGCCACGAAATGTGGTAGTCATCAGGCAGGTGTCGGGCAGTCCAGCGAGATGCTGGGTAGCTGACCGTGCCCACGGTGACGTTCACACCGTATGTTGGCTTTGAACGAGCCAGCTAAAGGGCGGGTCCGCGTCTCTATGCCTTACCACCCTTGATGGAGCCTAACTAGGCCAACTGGAGAGGGAGCAATAGGAGCGGACACGGAACGACCCCGCCTGTCGCCCATCCCAAGATGCCCGCATAGGGATTGGCAAGCGCCATGCACGGGGCGCTTTACAAATACTGAGTGGTCAACACTCACGGCGCTGTGAGTCTGACGATGGTGCTAAACCATGTTCAGATTGACGGTACATGTCAGATTTGATGCAGCCGAAATACTCTTTTGGGTATGGATGCTATCTATCTTGATCTGACGGGCGGCGCGGGGGAGAGCCATCTTCCCCGCGTTTGCCCTTTGGCTTGTGCGGCTTCGTGGGCGTGTTCAGCATGCGCCGCGAGACTTCATCCTCTGATAGTCTCGGGGTTTAATCGTCTGGCTCTTTGGGAGGCTTTGCCATGGCCGTCTCATCACGCGGTAAGCAAGCGGTATTATCGACGCCTATATTCCACCTTGTCCAGCCAATAGATTCCGAAATCCTTGAAGCCATCGGAGCCGTGACCATTGCATGGGGCGGCATCGAAGTGTTGGTCGATCAGGCCATCGCCCGGAATCTCAGGCTTAGACCAAAGGAACAAGCTGCGATCACCACAGGCATTACCTTTAAATCCCGACTCGATATGCTGCGCGATTCAGTCAAGGCCGCCAGGATGGGTGAAGTGCGCAGAACAGAGATTAACTCCATCATTGCTGACATCGGAGATGTCCAAGGGAACCGAAACTTCCTATCCCATGCGCTCTGGATTCGCGATAAGGGCGATCATATCTTCGGGTATGTCGGCAGACGAAATGCAACTGGGTATCGCCAAGAGCGCTGGAACGCACAGGACATTTTGGTTTTGGCCCACAAAATTAGCGACCTTGAAACCCGGTTGTTTTGGTGGGTTCACCTTTCCGCGAGACAACTGCTTCGGTATCTTTCATCGCAGAAAACACGTTAGCGACAATTTTGGGGAAATCGTGGTGGATTTCTTCATGAATACTTGATCGGAGAACCACACACCCCGCCTCGATCATCTCGGGCGTGATCTTGATCTCGGCGCCGACCTGTCCGTCAGCATCCAGTTTTCGCTTCTGCATTTGTCAAGTATACAATCGCAGCGCGAATCGGGCGATCGCAGGTGATCGCCCGATGGGGGTACCGGGGCAGGCCGGGCGGCGCTATATGGCATCGCGGGCTATCCTGCCGCCCTTGGACGGACGCTCCTGCAGAAGCGGTCCGGCTGCTCCTGTTCGCGGGCTTCTTCAAGGCTGAGATATTTACCGCGTGCCATTTCTGATCAACCCCTCCGTGATTGGCTAGTGATGCTGAAATGGCTGTTCGTTCGCCCAGCTTTAGGGATTTTAATTACATATTCTTCAGGACTCTCCCACTCAAGATCGCCTGATTTAATTACAAAGATCGCTCGATATTCCCCTCCGGGCAGCCGACGAACCTTGTCCATGGTACGCATATAAGTTTCCTTAACGCCTCGTTTGGGTTCCTGCTGCGCAAAAAACATCCAGTCTGTCAATTCCGCCTCGGTGTCACCATCTTCGCGTAAAATTAGTGGAATTTTCCTCTCGCCGCCGAGAATAAGTATTGTTTCGTTAGATGCCCGCGGCAAATCCGATTGCCACTTCAATTGAAGATCGCCTGAAAAGGGCTCGTCATTGATGAACCGAATGTATGCCCTGCAACACGGAATATCTCGCCGCCCAAACGGCAGGCGTTTAACAGAAACTGAAATATGGAGCCATGAATATTGGCTGTCTTTTGCAAGCCCCGCGCCTTGGGAGATGGGGCCGAATTTAGGGCGCGCTCTCAGCATGGCCAGCGCCCCTCGCAGCCATCCTCGCCAAGTCTTTTCAGAAATGTTGATGCGAACGCCAAACATAACCCAGACTTCCCCTTAGCCAGAGGGGCGGCTACCCCTCTGCATGGGGGCTCCCGCCATGAGCGCGATTGTGACTCCGTTGCCCTATGTCAGTCGAGAGGGCGAATGCGATCTCGACTGACACCTCATTCCCCCGAGAGTACATAGGTCAAGGGGATATATTCGGGAATCGGGCGGCGCTGGATGCGGGCAGCGGCGGACCGGCACGCCGGCGCCGGCGTCACACCGCCAGGACTTCCTTGACCTTGCCGGCGAGCTGTTCGAGGCTGAAGGGCTTGGGCAGGAAATGGATGTCCGAATCCTCGGACACCTTGTCGCGGAAGGAGTCCTCGGCGTAGCCCGAGATGAAGATCACCTTCATGTCGGGGTGGATCTCGCGCACCTCGCGGACCAGCGTCGGCCCGTCGACATTGGGCATGACGACGTCGGTGATGACCAGGTCGATGGACTCCTCGCCGGCCCTGATGACCTCGAGCGCCCCTTCGCCGTCGCTGGCCTCGATCACCTTGTAGCCCTTCGACGTCAGCGCCCGGGCGCCGATCATGCGCACCGCGTCCTCGTCCTCGACCAGCAAAACGGTGCCGACCCCGGTGAGATCGCGGGCCGGCTCGGCGCGCGCGGCGGCGAGGGGCGCCGCCTCGGCCGCGTCGTCGGCCTCGTGGCGCGGCAGATAGATGGCAAACGTCGTGCCCGAGCCGAGCTCGCTGTCGACGGTGATGAAGCCGCCGGTCTGCTTGACGATGCCATACGCCGTCGACAGCCCGAGCCCGGTGCCCTTGCCGACCTCCTTGGTCGAGAAGAACGGCTCGAAGATGCGCTCGAGATGCGCCTTGTCGATGCCGGTGCCGGTATCGATGACCTCGATCAGCACGTAATCGCCGGCGGGCAGGACCTCGGTGCCCCGCTCGAGCGGGCGGGTGAAGGCGACGTCTGAGGTGCGGATCGTCAGCGTGCCGCCCTCGGCCATGGCGTCCCGGGCGTTCACCGCGAGATTGATGATGACCTGCTCGAACTGTCCCTGGTCGACCTTGACCAGCCCGAGGTCGCGGCCGTGGACGACGTCGAACTGGATGTTGACGCCGATCAGACGGCGCAGCAGGTTGGTCAGTTCGGCCAGGATGTCGGTGATGTTCAGCACCTTGGGCTGCAGGGTCTGCTGACGGGAGAAGGCGAGGAGCTGGCGCACCAGATTGGTGGCGCGGTTGGCGTTCTGCTTGATCTGCATGATGTCGGCGAAGTTCTGCTCGCCGGGAGAATGGCGCAGGAGAAGCAGATCGCAGAAGCCGATGATCACCGTCAAAAGGTTGTTGAAGTCGTGCGCCACGCCGCCGGCGAGCTGGCCGATGGCCTGCATCTTCTGGGATTGGGTGAACTGCGCTTCCAGGTCCCGCTGGGCGGTGGTGTCGTAGGAGTGAAGGATCAGGCCCGAAAGTCCGCCGGAATCATCCTCCATGCGGGTGACCGACAATGAGACCACCCTCTCTCTCTCGCCCTCGCCCTCGCCCCGCAACCGCACGTCGAACGGCGCCGCCGCGGCGGTGCCGGCGGTCGCGCCCGAAAGCCTGGAGGCAAGCTCCGCCCTGTCATCCTCGGCCACCAACCCGGCCAAGGGCATGCCGAGGGGACCGGGGGGACCGGCCGGCGCCATGGCGCCGAAGGCGTGGTTGCATTCGGTGATCCGGCCGTCGAGATCGAGGATGGCGATGCCGATCGGCGCGTCCTCGAACAGCCTCTGGAAACGCTGCTCCGAAAGGCGCAGGTCCTGTTCCAGCTCGCGCTCCGGCGAGAGATCGCGCACCACCGAGCGGGTGCGCACCCCGCTCTCGTCCTCGATGACGGTCTGGATGATGTAGACCTGGAACGTGGTGCCGTCGCGCCGTCGCATCGTGGTCTCGCCCTGCTGGTCCGGGCGCTTGCCGGCGAAGGGATCGTAAGCGGGCACGTCCGCCGGTCTGTCGGCCGGGAGGAAGTCCGCCAACTTCATCTTGTCCTTGAGTATCTCCTCGGGCGTATAACCCAGCCATGCCCCAAGCGTGTGATTGATGTATTCGAAGCGCCCCTCGGCGTCGGCGGAATAGAAGCCGACCGAGGCGTTCTCCAGGAAATCGACCAGCTTCTCCTGCTCCTCGCGGATGACCTGCTCCATCTGCCGGCGCGAGGTGATGTCGGTGATGCACCACAGCACGAAGCCGGGCCGCCCCTTGAGGGGACAGGCCGAGACCTCCAGCCATTCGGTCTCGGCCGATGGCGAGGCGAAGCGGATCTCGCCGTGCCCGACCTCGCCGGAATTGGCGATGTCGCGCAGGCGCCCGACCTGCCGGGAGGCCTCCTCATCCTCGCCGAAATAATACTCCAGCCTCTCGAGCGCGGCGGACGGGGCGAGGGCGAACAGGGCGCTGAAGGCGGAATTGGCGTAAACCGCCTCGCCGGCGGGCCCGGCGATCAGGCGGGCGTGGGGTTCGGCCTCCAGCGAACGGACCAGGAGGTCGTTCTCGGCCTCGAGAGACCCGCTCACCAAGGCGAGGCGCCGTTGCGCCGCGAGCGCCGAAATCCCCAGCGCCGCCACGCCGAGCGCCGCGAACACCGCCAGCGCCAGCCACAGGAATCCGGCGGGCACATCGGCGGCCGCGCCCATGACGTCGAGGACATAGATGCCACCGCCGGTGATCAGGCACAACGCCGCCAGCACGCCCCAGAAGGCCGGCTGGCGCCAGGGCCGGCGCCAGCTGGTGACAGGAGGAAGGTCGCGAATTGCGCTCATCGGTACCTTGCGTCGGGTTGGCGGATACTCCCAGATTGGACGCGGCTCGTCCAGAGCCGGTTTCACCCGGGGCGTAACCTAGGCGCCGGCGTGGCGGCCGAGGCGCATGACGTAACCGATGATCTCGGCCACCACCCGGTAATGTTCGGGCGGGATCTCCTGGTTGATCTTGACGCCGGCATACAGCGCCCGCGCCAGCGCCTCATTCTCGACGATGGGCACATCGTTCTCCTCGGCGACATCGCGGATGCGCTCGGCCATCTTGTCGGCGCCCTTGGCCACCAGCACCGGCGCTTCCATGTCCTCATGTTTGTATTTCAGCGCCACCGCGTAATGGGTCGGGTTGGTGATCACCACCGCGGCATCGGGCACCGCCGACATCATGCGCTGACGCGCCCTTTCCATGCGGATCTGGCGCAGGCGGGCGCGGATCATCGGATCGCCCTCGGTCTGCTTGAGCTCGTCGCGGATTTCCTGGCGGCTCATGCGCTGTTTCTTGTTGTGCTCGAATTTCTGATACAGAAAGTCGATACCGGCGACCACCGTCATCACCGCCAGCACCGAGATCAGCACGCGCCCCGAGAGTTCCCACAGAAACGCCAGCAACTGGCTGATGTGATAGCCCGGAAGCTGGGTGAGACGGTCGAATTCCGGCATCACCACCAGGGTCGCCACGGTGGCGACGATCGCCAGCTTGAGGACGCCCTTGATGAACTCCATCAGCGAGCGCCCGGAGAACATCCGCTTGAGGCCCTTGAGCAAGGAGATCTTCTCCAATTTGGGCTTGATCAGTTCGGGCGCGAAGATAGGACCGTTCTGGACCAGGCCGCCGAACACGGCGAGCGCCATCAATATGATGGCCGGGACAACGAGAATGGCCCCGATATCCCCGAGCACGCCGACGGCGATGGCCTGGACGGTGCCGGGATCGAGGGTGATATCATGGGGAGAGGCGATGAACTTGACCATGGTGGTCTTGATGTCCCCGAGCATAGCGGGGAACAGCATGGTCACCAGCAGGCTGGCGCCGAGGATCATGAACCAGTGATTGACCTCCCGCGAGGTGGCGACCTGGCCCTTGCGGCGCGATTCCTCGATCCGCTTTTGCGTCGGCTCTTCTGTTTTTTGTGCTGGATCTTGATCTTCGGCCATCGTCACACCGGGCTGAAGACGCCGATCAGGGACGCCTCGAAGCTATCGAGGAACCACATCAGCGCCGCCGAAAGGGTCAGCGCGACGACCAGGATTCCCAACATGATCTGCATCGGCAGGGCGATGAAGAAGATCTGCACCTGGGGCATGAGACGGGCGAGCAGCCCGATGCCGAGGTAGAAGATCAACCCCACGGCCATGAACGGCCCCGCCAGCTGAATGCCGAGGATGAAGCTGTCGGCGACCAGGCGGGAGACGAATTGGGAGAGGTCCTCGATCGGCGGCATCACGCCCGGCGTGAACAGATCGTAGCTGTTGACCACGGCCCTCAGCATGACGTGGTGAAGATTGGCGGTGAAAATGATCAACACGCCGAGGACGGTGAGGAACTTGGAGGGGAGCGACGCCTGTTGTCTGGTGGCGGCATCGAAGACGAAGGCGTTGGCCATGCCGACCTGAAAGGAGATCACGGTGCCGGTGGTGTGGAGCGCGAGCAGCAGGATCCGGCCGATGAGGCCGAGGAACACGCCGATAACGATCTCGCCGAACAGGAGAACGAACAGCGCCAGCGGCGACGCCGGCAGGCCGGGCATCTGGGCCGTCACCACCGGCGTCACCACCACCGATATGGCGAGCGCCATCAAAAGCCTGACGCGGGGGGGGACATACGCCTCGCCGAACCCCGGCATCACCATCAAGGCGGCGCCGATGCGAGTGAACACCAGGAATATGACGAAGAGCTCTTCGGGGATAAGGGCGAGCATGGCGCCCTATCCCAGGCCGGCGATGCGGTCCGTTAGCTGGTGGGTGAATACCATCAGCGTGTTCAGCATGAACGGTGACAGAAAGGCCAGGGTGACGAATATCACCAGAATCTTGGGGACGAAGGCCAGGGTCATTTCCTGGATCTGGGTCAGGGCCTGGACGAGCGAGACCACCAATCCGACGGATAGCGCGATCAGCATGATCGGCGCCCCGATCTTCAACAGGACGAACACGGCATCGCGGCCGATCTCGAGAACCTCGGCGGTGGACATCGGCCGGCTTAAATCGGCATTCTCAGGATTTCTTGGTAGGCCTGGATGACCCGGTCGCGCACCGTGACCACGGTTTGGAGCATGATTTCGGCATTGGCGACGGCGGTCACGATCTCGTTCAGGTCGGCGGAGCCGGTCACCGCCTGGACGGTGGCGCTCTCGGCGGCGACCCCGGCGCTCTTCGCCGAATCGACGAAATCGGTGACGAAGTCGGAGAAACTCTTGCCGGCGGGACCGACGCGCGCCTCCATGCCTGGATCGACCGTGTTGTCACCCGCCTGTCTGTAGGCGGTGATGGCGTTGGCGATGTTGTTGAGCATGACTTCCCCCTAAGGCTTGGAGACGCGTACGATCAAGGGCCCGTCCGCGACCGGTCCGGTTGTTCAGGCGCGCAGGATGTCGATCGTGCGCATCAGCATGGTCTTCGAGGCCTCGATGACATTGAGGTTGGCGGTGTAGCTGCGCTGGGCCTCGCGCATGTCCATCATCTCGACCATGGTATTGACGTTCGGCATCAACACGTAGCCGTCGGCGTCGGAGCTGGGATGGGCGGGATCGTACTTTTTCTTGAAGTCCGATCTGTCGACGGTGATCTTGTTGATCTCGACCTTGCGCACACCGAAGGCGCGGTCGAGCACATTCCTGAAGGTGACGACCTTGCGCCGGTAGGGTTCGCCGCCCGGCTCCGGCGCAAGCGAACTGGCGTTGGCCATGTTTTCGGCGATCACCCGCAAGCGCACCCCCTGCGCCTTCATGCCGGCGGCGGATATCTTCAGGGCTTTGATGAGGTCCATGTCACTGCCTATCAGTTGCCGCGCCCAAGCGCGGTTTTGATCATCTTGATATGCTTGCTGTAGAGATTGATCGTCAGCTGGTAATCCATCAACGTTTTGCCGACCTTCATCATCTCCTCTTCCAGGCTCACGCTGTTGCCCGAGATCACGATCTCGTGGGAGTCGACCTTTTCGACGACGCCCGGCGCCGGTTTCCGAGACTGCCCGGTAAGATGGCCGGCGTTGGTCGCCGCCATCCCCAGTTTCGCGCCTCCGCCACCAAGCATTTTCTTGAAGCTCAGGGCCTTCAGGTCCCGCGCCCGGTAGCCCGGGGTGTCGGCGTTGGCGACGTTATTGGCGAGCACTTGCTGTCGCTGTCCGAGCCACGACAGGCGCCTTGCCATCATCGAAAACAAAGGTAATTTTGTGAGGTCCATTCTAGGGTCGGGCTGCCCGGCTCGCGCTGTTGAAACCCAGAGGCGGGAGTGTCGCGCCGCGCTGTTAATAAATCCTCAACGAGGATGCGCTTTGTTGTGCAATTGGCCCGCCGCGATGGGACGGGCCGGGCGCCATCATCGGCCCGGAACTCGGTCCATGCCGCGCGGGCTCAAGGGAAACGAGGTATCGAGATGCTGTACCTTTCTCGCAAGATCGGTGAATCGGTCATCATCAACGACAACATCGAGATTACCGTCGTCCAGGTGCGCGGGAAGTCCGTTAAGCTTGGATTTACCTTTCCCGCCGACGTCTCGGTCCTGCGCCGCGAGATCTACGAGCGGATCCAGGAGGAAAACCGGGCCGCCGCCCGGGCCGGCAGCGATATCGTCGATGCCATCCTGACGGAGACGAAGATACCGTAACGGCCCCCCTACCACCCAACAAGGGGCGCCCAGGCCATTGCGCCGGCCCCCCCTCCCTCCTTTCCTAGCCGGGACTCCCGACGCCAGCGGGGGGCCGCCTGGGCAGCCCCCCAATCCGGCCCCGGACGGGACTGGCGCCCGCCTGGCATCGGCGAATTAACGTTTTGGTAAGCATGATGCGCCACCATCGCCGGCGGCAATCACCTCGTTGACTGGCACCTCGGCGACTGGCATTGGGCCGACGGGTATTGGGAAGGGCACTTTGTCGAATTCCACGAAGCAGACCGAGCCCCCAGGCGCGGGCGGGGACGGCCAAGGTAGGGCGGCGGCGGAGCTCGGAGAAGGCACGGCCCAGGCCGGCGAAACCGAGCGCGCCATGCTCGATCAGGTGGCGGTTGCGCTTACCGAGGACGCCGAAACCGAAGGTCTGCCGCGGATCGTAGCCAGCGGCAAGGGCGCCGTCGCCCGGCAAATCCTCGAGATCGCCTTCGCCAACGGCGTCAAGGTCCGCGAGGACGCCGATCTCGTCGAGATCCTTTCGGCGATCGACATAGACAGCGATATCCCCCTCGAGGCGTTCGCCGCGGTGGCCGAGATACTGTCTTACATTTACCGCGCCAACGCGACCTACGGCGCCTACGACCGCGACCAGGAGGAGGGCCGATGACCCAATCATCCACGACCACGGCGGAATTTCTGAAAACGGATCTGCAGGGTTTGGGCTCCATCGTGACCGCGGCGCGGGGCTTCGTCGCCGATGGCAAGATCGTCGACCTGGCGCCCCTGGAACAGGAGATCAAACGAATCTGCGACCGCATAACCTCCCTGCCGGCGGACCAGAACGTGCCCTTGAAGCCGGTCATGGTGGCGCTGATCGACGATCTGGACAAGCTGGCCACGGAAATCAGGGACACCCATTCGGAACTGAAAGGCCAACTGCAAAGTTTTTCCAACCATACGAACGCCGTAGCGGCCTACGTCAAGGGCGGCGGCACGCGCAAATGAAATAACGGGCGATCCGCCGGCCCAGCCATGGAATTCGACACCTACATACGCTTCATCGGCGCCCTCGTGTTCGTTCTCGCCTTGATCGGGCTTCTGACCTGGCTCGTCCGCCATTTCGGGCTCGGCGGCCGGATCGGCTCCCGGAACCGCGGCAAATCGCGGATCGGCGTCGTCGAATTGGCGCCGGTCGACGCCAAGCGGCGCCTCGTGCTGGTGCGGCGCGACGGGCGAGAGCACCTGATCTTGCTGGGCGCGAGCTCGGAACTCCTGGTGGAGTCCGGGTTCTCCCCGCCCGGCGGCGCCGAGACCAAGGCCGAAGCGGACCTGGAGGACCGGACATGAGACCCTGGTTCGCGGCCCTCCTCGGCGCCGGGTTGTTGCTCGTCACCATCGGCCCGGCCGAAGCCCAGCGCTTCACCCTCGACCTCGGCGACGGCCAGGGGTCGGCAACCGGGCGCATCATCCAGCTGATCGCGCTGTTGACGGTGCTCTCGCTGGCGCCGGCGATCCTCATGATGGTGACGTCCTTTACCCGCATCGTGGTGGTGCTGTCGTTCCTGCGCAGCGCGCTCGGCGTGCAGCAGACGCCGCCCAACATGGTGATGGTGAGCCTCGCCCTTTTCCTCACCGCCTTCATCATGACGCCGACCATGGAACAGGCCTACAACGACGGCATAGCGCCGCTGATCGAGAATCGGATCGACGAGAGTGAGGCGTTCACACGCACCGTGGCGCCGGTTCGCGGCTTCATGTTCCGCCAGGTCCGCGATCAGGACCTGGCCCTGTTCCTCGATCTTTCAGGTGCGCCGAAAGTCGAGAAGCCCGAGGATATATCGCTCAGGGTTCTGGTCCCGGCCTTCATGATCTCCGAGTTGCGCCGCGCCTTCGAGATCGGTTTCCTGATCTTCCTGCCCTTCCTGATCATCGATATGGTGGTGGCGTCGGTGCTGATGTCGATGGGCATGATGATGTTGCCGCCGATCATGATCTCCCTCCCCTTCAAGCTGATATTCTTCGTCCTGGTCGACGGCTGGTATCTGATCGCCGGCAGCCTGGTCCAGAGCTTCGGCACTTGATGGCCCAGGTGGCGCGGCCGACAGGCGCGGACGCTCACCGGGCCGAAGGGGCCCCCTCCGATGAAAGTAAGGACTAGTTGACGCCGGGCGCGCGGAGCTTGAGCAGCCGCTCCCGGTAGCTGGTCATGAAGGCCTGGAACTGGTCGACCTCCGCCACCTTGCGGGTCAGCATCCGGAAGTCGGTGATGGGCTGGGCGGTATGGCTGGTGACGACCTTGAAGGCCTCGTTATAGGGCCCTTCGGCCATTTGCTTGGCGAAACGCCGGCGAACCGCGTCAAGACCGGCGGTATTGCCGCTGAGTGAGAGGGCGATGGCCCAGTTCAGCACGGTGCGCTTTTCCTCGTCGCCGAAGCTGTCGTCGCCGTCCTCGTCCTCCTCGTTCACCAGGGCCGCCACCAAGCGGGCGAAGGCCTTCGCCGCCTCGCCCCAATTCTGGGTCCGCCAGGAAATTTCCGCGCGCAGCATGTCGGCCTCGCGGCTGAAATCTCCCTCCAGCAGCTTCACCGCCTTGGCGTATTCGGCGATCTCGCTCAGCGCCCTGACCTTGAGGTGACGCCGCTGGATCGCGACCTCGGGCGGGGTGTCCGCCGCCGGCTTGGCGTCAAGCGCCGCCAGGGCATCGTCCGGCTTGCGGTCGAGAAGATAGACGAAGGCGAGTTGATTGGCCGCCCGCAACTTCTGTACCCCCTTGAGGCGGGTGTCGATCTGGTGCTTCAACAGGGCAACGGCGCGATCGAGAAGGTCCACCTTGACCAGTCGGCCGGCGAGGTTGGTGATCAATTCATTGCCGACATCGCCAAGCGGCGTCAGTTCGCGAAACTCGTCATAGATCGCCAGCGCCGTCAAGGGCGGCAGCTCATCCGCGGCGCCCTCGATATAGAGCTTGATGAAGGCGTCGCGCATCTCCCGGGTCACCTCCCGGGCGCGGACGTCCTTGGGGAAATAAGTCGCTGCCTCGCGCAGGGTCATGAGGCCGTTCTTGAAGTCTCCCACGGCGAAATACAATTCGCCGAGCCGGCGCAGAATGTCGAACTCGATGTCGCCGCCACGCGCGGCGTAACGCAGCTTCTCTATTTCCTTGATCGCCTTGGCTTGGCTGATCTTGTCCTCCTTCACCTGGAGCCCGATGCGGGCAAAGCTGGCCTTCACCCTGACGGGGCGGCGCCCGATCCGGATCGCCCGGTCCCAGGCCAGCATTGCGCCTTCGACGTCCGAAACCTTGGCGTGCAGGCGGCCGCGCAAATAGGCGACCTTGCCAATGTGGACCCCATCCGGTTTCAGCTCGGCCAGGGCGTCAAGATGGACCTTGGCGAGCCCCATCTCCCCGACCTCGAGCGCCGCCTCGGCGGCCAGCAGACCGAACGGAATCCTCAAGCCCCGTGGATAGGCCTTGAGGATGGCCTCGGAGCGCGAGAAATACTTCGCCGCCGTCGTCCAGTCGCCTTGGGACCCCGTTAGCACCGCCCGCCACAGCGCCACCTCCCTTTCGGGATCGAGGCTGGGGTGGAACAGGTCCCGCTCCGCCTTCTTGTAGCGCCCCCTCAGATAATGGCCGGCGCCCCTGAGCGCGCGGAACGCGGCATCGTTCGTGAGTTCCGGCGCATCCGCCTCGATGACCTGCAGGAGCGCGATGACATCGGTCGCGAAACCGAAGGAAAAGAAGAACTGGGCCAGCCGGAAGCGGGCGGCGTTGCGCAGGCCCTCTGGAGCCTCGATCACCGCCCTCAGGAGTTCGTGCTTCGCTTGGGAGTAAAACCCCACCTCGCGGCGTTGCCAGGCTTCGAAATCGAACAGGAGGCCGCCACGTGTCTCGCCGACCGCCGCGGGTTCGTCCGGCACGCCATCGGCTTGCGCCCCCTGACGCCGCCGGTCGGAAAGCCGGAGCCCCCCGGTCTTGGTCATCTCGATGCCCTTGGGCAGGGTCCGGACCTCGATCCCATCCGCCATCGGCTTCACGGCGACACCTTGGGCGCTCGCCAGGATGTGCAACTCCGCGAAATTCCGGCGTTCCCCGACCCCGAGGCCCGTGCCCGCCACCGGCACCACCCAAATCTGGTCCCCGACCTCCGGATCGGTCAGCTTCAGCGCCTTGCCGCCGCCGGCGACGTTGAAGAACAGTCTCGGGCCGGCGATGGCCGCCAAATGGGTCTCCAGGGGGATCCCCTCGGAAAGCGGCGGCGGCTCCTTCCTCAATTCGATGACCCACTCCGTACCGTCGCGCTTGGCGACCGGATGGATCTTGGCGCCCAACCTGATGCGCACCACGGTGGCGCCGGAGACGGTCGATTGTGAGAACCGTTTCTTGAACCTGGTGAAGCCCCTGCTCCGCTTGCCGCCGCGCCCCCTGAGGTCGAGCACCGCCGGACGGTCGAACACCGCCCACAGGAAACCGGCGCGGGTGAAAACCGCGGCGCCGGTAACTTGGCGCCATCCGAAGCGCAGCCTCGTCACATCACGACTCGAGGCCCATTGGACGGTCACCGGCCCGGCGCCGGGGTTGATCTTCAACCGGGCCGCGACGAGATCGATCGGACCGATGGCCGCCGGACCCGCCTCGGCCACCTCCGCGGCGGGCGCGGCGGCGGGGAGGGTGTCCGACTCTTCCCGGACCGGCCCGGACGACTCCGAGGCGGGTTCGCCCGCCTCCCGAAGTTGTCGGAGGGCAGGCCGGCGGTGGTTTTGCCGCCCTGTTTCGATGGCTTGCCGATGGGCGTCATCGCGATACCGGCGGCGGGACCGGCGGGACGACCGAGGAGGTTCACCGGCCGCCCGGCTTTGGCGGCCGTCGCCGGATCGAGGGGTTTCAGGATGTCGACCACCACGCGGGTGCCGGCGCGGAAATGGCGCATCCTTGCCGTTTCCTGGACCGCCAGCGTGACGACAAGTTCGCCTTTGCCGTTTTTGGCGCCGTTGTTGGCGGCGCTGATCGCCGCGAGGTATTTGGGCCGGACGGCGTTGAGCGCCGTGACATCGACGCGGGCGGGCCGGTCGAAGCGGATGATGATGGTGCCCGCCTCCTTGGTGATCCGGTAACCGACGTTGCGGGACCAATCGAAGACCAGGCGGGAGAACCCCTCATGGTCGCCGAAGCGGACCTTGAGAGGCCGATAGGAAATGAAAGGCGTGGTCCTGGGTGTGCGGTCTTGCAGGTCGACGACCACCGAGCCGCCATTGGTGAAGGTCTTGAGGATGCGCCCGGAGCCGAAACCGACACTTACGGTTTGGCGATCGGCGCTGATCGTGGCGGTGTTCACATAGGGTGCCAGATTCTCATGTACCCGGCCGAGTGATATCGCCAGGGGCCGTGCGAAGCGGACCACAAGCGTGCCCGCATCCATCGATGCCGAATATTCGACCGGCCGAGGCCAGTCGAAGACGATCCTGTCGAACCCGCTGTGAGGCCAGGCGCGAACCCTGACCGACGTCACACCGGCATCGGCACCAACCGACTTTTCGGCGCCGCCATCGCCGGCAAGCCCGGCGACCGAGGATTCGCCGGCGAATCCCTGACCTTGGGACATGAGACCGAGCACCAGTCCGAGGACGGCGCTGATCGTCCCCGATGCCGGGCGCCCTACCATGACTTACCTCCTGCCTGCGACGGTCGGATGATGATGTCCACCCGGCGGGCGAGGGTCTCGCGTTGGTCGGCGGCGAGACGCAGCGAGAGATCGCCGAACCGGGTATCGGCATAGCCCAAGACGCCGATGTCCCTTTGATATCCGGAGCGCGAGAGATGGGCCGCGACGGCACGCGCCCGGCTCAGCGACAGCTCCCAATTGGAAGGGTATGCGCGGCTACTGATGGGGCTCGGATCGGTGTGGCCGGAAACATCTATCTTGTTGGAAAGGTTACCGAGCACGCCGCCAAGCACCGCCAAGGCCGTCTCGGCGCGCGCCGACAGATCCGCCGACCCGGCGCCGAACAAGAGATCGTTGGGAAACGAGATGATCAGGTGGTCGGCATAGCGGTGGATGACGCTGCGGCTCAGTAGGGGCGCCTCGGCGAACTGCCCGCGCAAAACCGACACCAGATAGTCGAGGTTGACGGAGTCGGGTCGCTCGACGGTCGGCACCGTCAACTTCGGCTGGGCACTGCGAACGACCGCCGGGCTTTCGATGTTCATGGACCGGGAAATCGAGGCGACCGCGGCCTCCCATTTGGCCTGCTCGACGGTCGACATCGCGAACATCATGACGAAAAAGGTAAGCAACAGCGAGACCAGATCGGCGAAGATGACCAGCCATGGACGCTGTATCTGCGGCCGTCCGGTCTGCGCATCCATGTACTCCATGGCTCAACTCGCCAAAATCCCGAAATCCGGGCGTTTGTCCTTGCCCCGGACGTGAAATCTCAGTCGCACCTGACCGGGCGCCCGCGCCTCGAGGCCGACGGCGACACTGCCCGGCGGGCTGCCGGCGTCATGAAGCGCCCTGGCAAGCACGCCGGCCCGGCCGACGGCCAGTCCCGTGTCCGCGCCGGCGCCGTCTGACACGCCGAGGCCCTCGCGCAGGCCGATGATGGCTTCGATCTCGAATCTCACGTCGGGCGGATGACCGGCAAGCATCGCCGCCAGCCGCTTGGCCAGCACCAGGCGTTCCGGGCGTATCGCCGTCCCCGCGCCGACGAAGATATCCTCGGCCGCGAACACGACTTCCATGACACGGCCGGCCTCGAGGATGCTGACCCTGGCGAGCGGTATGCTCTCTTCGAACAGGACCGTCAGATTGTCCTGGAATTTCCGGCCCTCGATCCCGATGGCAAGCTCCGAGGAGTCAATCAGCGCGCCCCGGCCCATGGGTATCGATGAGGAGAAGGTCATTGCGACGCTCTCGATCACCGATCTTGATTTCTCCTCGTCGAATTTCGAGATGGCGGTCAGGAAGGCGAAGAATGCGAGGAGCAGCAGGTACAGCCCCAGGAAGAGGCCGGTATTCGGATCGTTCTGCCGACGTTGTGGCGGAAACAACCTGTCCATGAAAGCTTAATCGTCGCCGAAGAGAAGAGCGTCGATCTCTTTCTGACTCTGGGCGTTCTCGACGAGCTGCGGGCCGTGCATGAGTTTTTCGTCCTCGCTCAGCTCCTCATCTTTCTTTTTGGTCGCGCCATCCGCTTTCTTCTTCTCACCCAAGCCATCGTTCACTTGCTCGCCGAATGCGGCGATCAGGGCGTCGACCTTCTCCTCGATGTGCTTCAGGGCCTTCACTATCTTGGTGATGCGTTGGCCGGTGATGTCCTGGAAGTTGCAGGCCTCGTAAATGGAGGTGACCGCCTCGGTGATGGTCGCCGCCGTCTTCTTGTCACTGGACGCGGCCAGTTCCTCGAGCTTCTCGGCGGCATCGAGGATGGTTTCGGTGGCTTCTTCCGTGTGTACGACGATGGCGTCAAGCTCGTCGGTGGCGGAGGGAATATGCTCATGCTGGATTTCGTCGGGCCGAAGCGAGGCGATCTCCATCTTGGCGTTGTCGATATAGAGCGCCAGAACCTCGAGCTCGTGATAGAGCTTGAAATCCGATGAGGATATATCCCCGCTCATGCTCGTGAGGATGCTCTCGACCACCGCCGTGATCTCGCCGATCGGCACCGTCTCGCTATGGTCGGCGCGAATCTCGTCAAGCTTGCTCTTGATTTTGTCTTTCATTATTTCCCCTCAGTGGGACGCTCGCCCAGAACCCGGGCGGTCCTAGAAGTCGCCGAGAACGCTCACCATCTTCTGTTTCAGGGTTTCGGCGTTGAAAGGCTTGACGATGTAGTTGGAAACCCCCGCTTCCTTCGCCGCGACGACGTTTTCCGTCTTGCTTTCCGCC
>JADFJG010000025.1:21690-36508 GCA_022566265.1 Pseudomonadota bacterium
GTCCTAGAAGTCGCCGAGAACGCTCACCATCTTCTGTTTCAGGGTTTCGGCGTTGAAAGGCTTGACGATGTAGTTGGAAACCCCCGCTTCCTTCGCCGCGACGACGTTTTCCGTCTTGCTTTCCGCCGTCACCATGATGAAGGGGAGTTTCTTGAGCTTCTTGTCGGAGCGGACTTCACGGATCAACTGCAGGCCCGTCATCGGCTCCATGTTCCAGTCCGATATGACGAGGCCATATTCCTTTTCGCGCAATTTCTTGAGCGCGGCGCTGCCGTCGGTGGCATCGTCGACGTTGCCGAAGTCGAGCTGCTTGAGAAGATTGCGAATGATTCGCAACATCGTCTTGTAATCATCCACGACCAGGATGGCCATTTCCTTGTTGACCGCCATCACTCACTCCATTCGCGTTTGAGGTGTTGTTTCCCGCAGCAATAGCTGGAGTTGGAAGGCTAGCGGCGAGTGGTTAATTTCTTCTTAAGCCAAGGATAAACCGGCCTCGCGCCCTGACCGGCCGATGGACCGGCGGCGGGACCGGGAAGCACGGGCATCGCGGCGTGCCCCGGCGGGCCTTCGCCACGCCGACCCGCTACGCTAGCGAAGCGTGGCGAGAGCGGCGCCTGGCCGCGCGGGCGGGGAATCAAGTGGAAGGGTCGGGCCGTTTTTGGTAGGTCTGGGCGACGTAATCGTCGACGATTTTCTTGAACTCTTCGGCGATGGCGGAACCGCGCAGCGTCACCGTTTTTTTGCCGTCGATGAAGACCGGCGCCGCCGGTTGCTCGCCGCTGCCGGGCAGGCTGATACCGACGTTCGCGAGCTTGCTTTCTCCGGGTCCGTTGACGATGCACCCCATGACGGCGAGCTGCATCTCCTCGACCCCGACATGGCTCTCGCGCCACCGAGGCATCTGGGCACGCACATAACCCTCTATCTGGCCGGCCAACTCCTGGAAATAGGTGCTCGTCGTCCGCCCGCAGCCGGGGCAAGCCGCGACCATCGGTGTAAACGAGCGGAGTCCCATGGTCTGGAGGATCTGCTGGGCGACGATCACCTCCTGGGTGCGATCGCCATCGGGCTCCGGGGTCAGCGAGATACGGATGGTGTCGCCGATCCCCCGCTGCAGCAGCACCGCCAGCGCCGCCGTCGAGGCGACGATACCTTTCGAACCCATGCCGGCCTCGGTCAGGCCGAGATGGAGCGCGTAGTCGCACCTGGAAGCGAGATCGCCATAGACCGCGACCAGATCCTGGACCGAGGAGACCTTGCAGGACAAGACGATGCGATCGCTCCCGAGGCCAAGCTCCCGGGCGCGCTCGGCGCTGCCAAGGGCGGAGACCACCAGCGCTTCGCGCGTCACCTCCCGTGCCTCCCTCGGCTTGGCCAGCTTGGCGTTGGCGTCCATCATCCTGGTCAGCAGATCGTTGTCGAGGCTGCCCCAGTTGACGCCGATTCGTACGGGCTTGGCGTATTCGAGCGCCTTTTCGATCATGACGGCGAATTGACGGTCCCGTTTGTCGCGAAAGCCGACGTTTCCCGGATTGATGCGGTACTTATCCAATGCCCGGGCGCAGTCCGGATAGTCGCTCAGCAGCTTGTGCCCGTTGTAATGGAAGTCGCCCACCAGCGGCGCCTGGCATCCCAGCTTGTCGAGCCGCTCGCGGATGGCGGGGACGGCCCTCGCCGCTTCCCCGGTGTTCACCGTGATGCGGACGATCTCCGAACCGGCGGCGGCGAGCGCCGCCACCTGGGCGGCGGTGGCCTCGGCGTCGGCGGTGTCGGTATTGGTCATCGACTGGACGACGATCGGCGCACCGCCGCCGATGGTCACGTCGCCGACGGCGACACCGACACTTTTACGCCTTGGAAGGGAAGCGTTTCGTTCCGACATGCGTGTTCGTTCGTGTCCGTTGCCGGGGTTTCACGGCAATCTGGAAGCTTAGGGCCCTACCCGCCGATCGGCGGCGACTTAGCCCATGTCAACATATATAGGATATATAGGCCCCGCCACCATCGGACAACCGTCCGTCCGGTGGCCCCGGTTCGTACCCTTATCCCGGCGAGCCCATGACCGGGCTCGCCTCTTGTTCCCCTAGTACTTACTTTCATAGAAGGGTGACACATCTGACGGCCTTGCGGGTTCGTCGGCTAGGAGCGTGGTCCGCCGTGATGGGGGCGCATCACAAGGGCCGCGCGACGAGAGCGCAAGGGCCTGCAAGGCCGCCCGCAGGGTCGTTTTTCGCGGCCACCGGAGGGCGTCGGCGCCGCTTGACGATGCCCCGGCATCGCCGGCGCGACGCTTGCTACCCGGAGGCCGCGAAAAGCGATCATATGTATCACCCTTCTATGAAAGTAAGTACTTGCGCCGGGCGCGGGCGTTCGCCCGCTTGGCTTTCCTCGCTTCGGCTCGGGGCGCGCGGTCGCGCTTGCCAGCGATCCGATGAAAGTCTTCATCGGATCGCTGGTATTATATCGGCAAGGCGATCAATCGCGAGGGCAGAAAACAGAGGAATTAGGAAGGAACTCCGGGGAATGGTAGCGCGGCGCAGCCCGCGCCGGGGTCAATGGCCCGTCAATGGAGCGTGAAACAGGCGTCCACCAGGCGAATTTCGGCCGGCTTGACCAGAGGGACGCTGGCGACCAAGACCGAATGCAACCTGCCTTCGATGTTGTTTTCCCAGAAATCGAGGAACTTGCGCAGCGTCGGGAAACCGGGCGCGAGGTCATATTCCTGCCAGATGAAGGTCTGTAACAGGCGGGGATAGTCGGGGAGATGATAGAGGATTTCGGCCGTCGTCAGCCGATACCCCCGTAGCTGTAGTTCCAAGCCACCCATGCCATCGCCATCCTATCGTCCCACGGCCCCCTGCACGCCGCCCACCGGCCCTCGCGCCATCGTCCAGTATCCCGCCCCATGGCTGTTAATTCCTTTTATAACAATGACTTACAATCCCTTCAGCGGTGGGATGGTCAAGGCGCCGGCGGGTTATCAAAATTTTTACCATGCCTCCCTTGACAAGCGATTAAGGCCACCCCAATCTTTTTTAGCACTCGCCGGGAGTAAGTGCTAAAATCAGCCTCCTGGTAATAGAAAATCTCGACGAATTCAGAATCTTCTTTGCGGAGGTATCAGATGAAATTCCGACCTTTACATGATCGCGTGCTGGTGCGCCGTATCGAGCAGGATGAGAAGACCACCGGTGGCATCATCATCCCCGACACGGCAAAAGAGAAACCGACCGAAGGAGAGGTCCTGGCCGTCGGTTCCGGCGTCCGCGACGAGAACGGCGAATTGCAGCCGCTCGACGTCACCCCCGGCGACCGCATCCTGTTCGGCAAGTGGTCCGGCACGGAAGTCGATTTGGATGGGGAGGAACTCCTCATCATGAAAGAGTCCGACATCATGGGCGTGCTCAAGAAGAGCGCCAAGTCGTCGGCCAGGAAAAAAGCCGCTTGACTGGAGGGAGAACCCGATATGGCTGCGAAAGACGTTAAATTTTCCTCCGACGCCCGGGCGAAAATGCTCCACGGCGTCAACGTCCTGGCCGACGCCGTCAGGGTGACGCTCGGCCCCAAGGGACGCAACGTACTGCTCGACAAGGCTTTCGGCGCGCCGAGGATCACCAAGGACGGCGTGACCGTCGCCAAGGAGATCGAACTCTCGGACAAGTTCGAGAACATGGGCGCGCAGATGCTGCGCGAGGTCGCCACCAAGACCAGCGACATCGCCGGAGACGGCACGACCACGGCGACCGTGCTGGCCCAGGCGATGGTGGCCGAGGGTCAAAAGGCGGTCGCCGCCGGGCTCAACCCCATGGACCTCAAGCGTGGCATCGATATGGCGGTCGAGGCGGTGGTCCACGATCTCTCCAAGCGTTCCAAGAAGGTCTCCTCCAATGAGGAGATCACCCAGGTCGGTACCATTTCGGCCAACGGCGACAAGGAAATCGGCGATTACGTCGCCCGGGCGATGGAAACCGTCGGCAACGAGGGCGTGATCACGGTCGAGGAAGCCACGGGCCTCGACACCGAGCTCGACGTGGTCGAGGGCATGCAGTTCGACCGCGGCTATCTGAGCCCGTACTTCATCACCAACGCCGAACGCATGGAGGCCGAGCTCGAGGACGCTTACATCCTGCTGCACGAGAAGAAACTGTCGAACCTGCAAGCGCTGTTGCCGGTCCTCGAGTCGGTGGTGCGGGCCGGCAAGCCCCTGTTGATCATCGCCGAGGACGTCGAAGGCGAAGCGCTGGCGACGCTGGTCGTCAACAAGCTGCGCGGCGGGCTCAAGATCGCAGCGGTCAAGGCGCCAGGATTCGGCGACCGGCGCAAGGCGATGATCGAGGATATAGCCGTCCTCACCGGTAGCCAGGTGATCAGCGAGGACCTCGGCATCAAGCTCGAGAACGTCGAGCTCAAAATGCTCGGCACGGCGAAGAAGATTATCATCACCAAGGACGACACCACCATCGTCGACGGCGCCGGCAAAAAGGCCGACATCAAAGGCCGTTGCGACCAGATCCGCGCGCAGATCGAGGAAACCTCCTCGGACTACGACCGCGAGAAGCTGCAGGAACGTCTGGCGAAGCTCGCCGGCGGCGTCGCCATAATCCGCGTCGGCGGGGCGTCCGAGATCGAAGTGAGGGAGCGCAAGGATCGCGTCGATGACGCCATGAACGCGACCCGCGCCGCGGTCGAGGAAGGTGTCGTGCCCGGCGGCGGAGTGGCGCTGCTCTATGCCACCAAGTCGCTCGACAAGCTCAAGCCCGCCAATGACGACCAGCGGGTGGGCATCGACATCGTGCGCCGCGCGATCAGGCGGCCGACCCGCCAGATCGCCGAGAACGCCGGTGTCGACGGCCCCGTCGTCGTCGGCAAGCTCCTCGATCAGAAGAACACCAACTTCGGCTTCGACGCCCAGAAGGAGAAATACTGCGATCTCGTCAAGGCGGGCATCATCGATCCGACCAAGGTGGTGCGCATCGCGCTTCAGGACGCGGCCTCGATCGCCGGGTTACTGATCACCACCGAGGCCATGGTGGCGTCCGTGCCGGAGGACAATGATTCCGCCATGCCGCCTGGCGGTGGCATGGGCGGCATGGGCGGCATGGGCGGCGGCATGGGCGGCGGCATGGGCGGCATGGGCATGTAATCCGAACCCAGCCTGACTTAGGTGCATCGGGCCGCGGCGCTGACGCCGCGGCCCTTTTTTCGTACCCTCGGCCAACACCGGCGGCGGCGGCGGCGGCGCACAAGAATCGCCCACCGGGCGCGATCGTCGGGGGCGAAATGCCGAACCCCTTCAACTCGCGCGCCACGACAGAATAGAAGCGCCGGACATGTCCGGCGCTTCCTCCTCCGCGATCGCCACCGCTATTTCGGCTGCAGGTTCCCGGCGAGCGGACCCACGTCTACGGCTTCGCCGCCATCGAGCGCCGGGAAGTTGGCGGGGAATGGATCGTCGGCATCGCCGGGACCGGCGGTGTCGTCGAAATCGAGATTGCCGACACCCGTGGCATCCACCGTGATGGTACCGACGGGCGTGCCAAGAACCATAACGTCGAACATGGTTCCAGGGACGAATCCCTCGACCTCGACGCTGAACTTGCGGCGGGCGCGCCTTTCGCGAAAATCGGCCTTGCCGCTGACGTCGCCGGCGGCGGCGGGGGCGATCAGGTCGGCGCGCAGGCGGGTCTCCTCGCCGCCGGCCAAGGCCGCGCCGCTCACCGTAACGGTGGCGAAGGCGAATAAACAGGCGGCAAGCGCCACCCCCTGATAGAATGTCCTTGTTTTCGGTATCATCGCTCACTCCAGTTTCGAGGTTGCAGACAGGTTTCCAATCGGCCGCCGGCCGGGCAAATGACGCCACGGTACCGCGCCCTTCGTCCGCCCGCCGGGGCCCCCCGCACCCGTGGCCGCACCTATAACAACAATCGATGGAGCGATTTATTCCCCGCCCCCGATCCGCGCCGGGAAAGACGCGGGCTCGGCCCCGCCGGGGTTAAACACGGCTTAGAGTGGAGGGACGGCCCAGCGCGTGCCTCGGCCCGGCGCCCGGCGCACCTTCAAGCGCGGCCCGCCTCGTGGGCGGAGAGACGCGCCCAGGCGGGGCCGTAGCGTTCGAACCCCCACATGCCCCCCATCACCGCGAAGACGATGAGCAGCATGGTGACGCTCATGGCGCTGGCGGCGCCGTAATAGGAGCCGACGGCGGCATCGAGGATCGCCACCGCCGCGAGATCGTTGCCGGGGCTGACCAGGAAGACGATGGACGACAGGCTGGTCATCGCCTGGACGAACACGTAAAGCGTCCCCAAGAGCGCGGCGTGGCGCATCATCGGCAGGGTGACCCTGGTAAACCGCTGCACCAGGGAGGCGCCGAGGATCTCGGCGGCCTCGTCGACCGAGGCGTCCATCCGCTGCAACACGGCGCGGCCCGCCAGCACGCCGACATAGATATGGCCGAACATGAGGTTGAGCACGAGGATCGACATGGTGCCGGTCAGCGCCAGCTCCTTCTGTCCGAAGGGCAGATTGAAGGCGATGATGTAGCCGATGCCGAACAGGATATGGGGCAGGATCGCCGGCAGCAGGGTGACGAAGCTCATCAGATTGCCGCCGACGGGGCGCACCCGCTCGACGATATAGGCCACCACCAGCGCCAGCACGCCGCCGATCGGCGCCGCGATCACCGAGACCTTGAAGCTGTCCCAAACGATCGCCACGCCGTCATATTCGGAGACGAACCCCGGCACCGCATCGACCGAGGTGTAGTGATGGGGCGTGAAGGAATAGTCGACGCCCCAGATCTTGACGAAGGACGCGACGATGATGGTGCCGTACAAGACGACCACCAGTCCGAGCACCGCGCCGGTGAGCGCGATGATGACGGCCCTGGCGGTCAAAGGCACCGGCAGTTCGGGCGGGCCGCCGCCCGAATCGCCGGTGTCGTAGCGCTTCTTGCGGCCGATTCTCTCGAGCAGGAAGAAGGCGGAAAGCGCCGGCACCACCATCCACATGGCCAGCGCCGCCGACAGCTTGGTGTTCTGGAAACCGATCATCTCGTCATAAAGGATGCCGGCAAGGACGGGGATATCCTTGCCGATCACCAAAGGGTTGCCGAAGTCGGTCATGGCGAGGATGAAGACCAGGATGACGGTGCGCCGCAAGCCCGGCATCGACAGCGGCAGCGTCACCCGGGTGAACACCTGCCAGGGGCTGGCGCCCTGGCTCGCCGCCGCCTCCTCGACGCGCCCGTCGTGTTTCGACAGCACGTTGTCCATGATGATGAACGCCGCCGGCAGGAAGGAGAAGACCTCGGCGACGATGACCCCGGAAAGGCCGTAGAGATTGTCGACGTCGGCGTTGATCCAGCCCAGCGTCCGATCCAACAGCCCCTTGGTGAAGGCGCCCTGGCGCCCGAACATGAGGATCGCCGCGGTGGCGATCATGACCGGCGGCGACACCAGGGGCGTCAGCACCCCGTAGCGCACCAGGTTGGGCGACGGAAACACCCCGCGGTTGACGCCGTAGGCGATGGTGTAGGCCAGAAAGGTGGTGATGGTGCAGGTGATGATGGCGATGAGCAGGGAGTTCCGCAGCCCCTTCTGCAGCCGGGGCTCCTTGAACATGGCGAGGTAGTGCTCGAGCCCGATGCCCTCATGGGCGCCGGTGCGTAAATTATCGAACTGTTCCTCGGACAGCTTCGCCTTGACCTTGAAAGCCAGCGGGATGCGCTTCTTCAGCATCACGTAGGCGATGGGAAACTGGGCCTCGAATTCGGCGCGCTTTCCGGCATCGAGCGCCGCGACGGCTTTCTTGGCGGCTTCGATCTGCTTGACGAAGGCCGCCTTGCGGTCCCACGGCACCCCCTCGCCGATGAGCTCCAAGGCCGCCGCGGTGGCATCCATGCGATCCCTCGGCTTGGCGCGCTCGATCCAGCGGCCGACGACCTTCTGGCGCGCCTTGGGCTCCATGAGGTCCAGCGCGTCAAGGGTCATCTCGCGAAGCTCGAACACCGTCATCGGTCCGCTGACGACGAAGCTTTCCACCAGGACCGATCCCAGCGGGTAGGCGACGAACACGAACAGGATCAGCCCGATGATGACGGTGGCGACCTGGCCGGGAATCTGGCGGATCATGACCCCTCGGCCGGCTTGTCCCCGGCGGCCCGGGAGGACGAGCCGTCCGCCTCGCCGGCGGCGAAAACGATGGCGCCGCCGGGCCGGATGCGCCACGCCACCTCGTCACCCAGCGCCAGCGCCAGCGCCAGCCAGTCGCCGGTGGCGACGTCGACGACGATGTCCGCGCCGCCTTGGGTCGAGAGGTGGGCGCGCACCGTCTGTCCGAGGAACGAGAACGAGCTCAGCTTCCCCACCCTGGCGTCGGCGCCGCTTTCGGGGCGTGAAAGATCGATGTTCTCGGGCCGGACACAGACCGTATAGGCGTCTTGCCCTCGAAGCGCGCCGGGAATCTCGACGGCGACCGGCCGGCCCTCGATCTCGATCTTGCCGCCGGGCGCCGGGCGGCCTTGAAAATGGTTGGTGGTGCCGATGAAGTCGGCGATGAACAGCCCCGCCGGCCTGAGATACACCTCCATCGGCGCGCCGACCTGGAGAATCATCCCGTCGTTCATCACCGCCACCCGGTCGGAGATCGACAACGCCTCTTCCTGGTCGTGGGTGACATAGACGGTGGTGATCCCCAAGCGGTCGACCACGGCGCGGATCTCGGCGCGCAGATGGGCGCGGATCTTGGCGTCGAGCGCGGAGAGCGGCTCGTCCAGCAACAGAATCGACGGATTGGGCGCCAGCGCCCGGGCCAGCGCCACGCGCTGTTGCTGGCCGCCGGAAAGCTCGTGGGGGTAACGGTCCTCCATCCCCGTCAATTGGGTCAGTTCGCACAACTCCTTGACCCGCTCGGCGATCTCGCTCTTGGGACGGCGCCGGATGCTCAACGAGAAACCGATGTTCTGGGCGACCGTCTGGGTCGGGAACAGGGCATAGGACTGGAAGACGAAGCCGACCTCGCGCTTGGAAGGCGGCAGGCCCTCGACCCGCTTGCCATCGATCGTGAGTTCACCCGAATCGGGCTTGGTGAAACCGGCGATGATGCGCAGCAGCGTCGTCTTGCCGCAGCCGCTGGCGCCGACGAGGGTGACGAACTCGCCCGAGGCGATATCCATCGAGACGTCGTTCACCGCGATGACGTCGCCGAAGGTCTTGACGATGCCCTTAAAGCTCAGCTGCGCCACTCACGCACTCCACCGGCAAAGAAGACCGCGCCCCTTACAGGGGCGCGGTCAGGCACGATTACCGTTGAGAACGGACGACTGCCCGCATCCCGGGCAGACTATTTCTCATACTTGGCGGCCCATGTGCGCTTGAACTTGGCGATGTCGAGCGGCCGGCGCATCTGCCACAAATTCAGCGCCTTGACGTCGATGCCCTTTTGTCCCAACCAGCCGTAACCGGGGACCGCCGTCAGCCCGCCGAAGTCGTTGAAGATCTTCGCCGCATCCTCGCTGAAGAGGAAATCCAACAGCAGCTTGCCTTCTTTCTCGTGGGGCGCGCCGGCGAGCAGACCGCCTCCCCGCACCGCCCACGGCAGGACGCTGGGCAACACCATTTCGATCGGCTGTCCGCTGTCGACCACCCGCTTGATGGCGCTGTCGAAGGTCAGCCCGATCACCACCTCGCCGGCGGCGGCCTTGCGCGCCGGGGCGCTGCCGGAGCTGGTGTACTGGAAGATGTTCTGATGGAGGTTGTCGAGGAAATTCCAGCCGAACACGTCGACCAGCGTGCTGAAGATGATCAGACCGGTGCCCGACTTGGTGGGCGAGGCGATGGTGATGTGCCCCTTGTAAACCGGCTTGAGCAGATCGACCCAGTTCTTGGGCATCGGCAGATTCTTCTCTTTCAGCAGCTTGGTATTGACCGCCATGCCGTAGACGCCGGCGTAATGCGCGGTCCAGAAGCCGTCGGGATCCCGCATGTCCGCCGGCACCGGGCTGTTCTTGGGCGAGTAAGGCTGAAACGCGCCGGCGGCCTTTATCTTCGCCAGAGTGAAAGTGTTTATGGTGAAAATGACGTCGGCCTGCGGGTTCGACTTCTCGGCGATGGCGCGCCTGGCCATCGGTCCGGTGGAACCGGACACCAGCTTGACCTCGATGTTCGGATGCTTCTTCTCGAACGCCGCGATGAGCAATTTGTGCATCTTGGCGTTGCCCGCCGAGTACGCCACCACCTCGGCGGCGCCGGCCGGGGCGGCCATGAGCAATACCGCGCCGGCGATGGCGCCGACGGCGGCGAAACGTAGTCCACTGAAAATCGTATTCATGTCGGAGATCCTCCCTGGTTCCATTGGTTTTCACTTTGAAGGTCAGAAGACACTTTTTGACTTACCGAAGATCACTGGAAGGGATGGTAAACCCCCGCTCATGGCAAAGACAAGCCTTCAAATTCGAAATGGAAACTTCAAGGTCGAGGTCAAATAATTTAACCGGAACATCAATCCCGTTAACCGGCCAAATATTCATTCCAGGGCCGGTAAGCCGCAACGGGCGGCGCGAACAATGGCTAACACCGGCGTTCCGAGCCGAGGCGGCGGACCGGCGCGCCGAAAGGCGCCAGGGACGTGCCGAAAAATACATATAAATCAATAACATATGCCTTATTTCCTGGCCCAAGGGCACATCCGGATCGGGGCTCTTTGGCGAGTGCGCCCTTTGGCGGAGGCACTTTGGCGAAAGTCATGAAAGTTCTGGCGAAAGTCATGAAATTGTCGCTTCAAGTCCAGGACATTTGATGATTAAATGTTCGAGTGGCATCCGATGCCGGTTAACGAATAACAGTCAGCATTTCTCCAGGGAGGCAAATGATGAACATAGTCAAAAATCTGCGATTTGCATTTATCGGCGCCCTCGCCGGCGCGGCTCTGCTGTCCGCCGGGGCGGCCGGCGCGGGTGAGTTGGTGGTCTATACCGCCTCCAACCCGAAGATCCACAAGGACATCATGGCGGGCTTCAAGAAGGCCCACCCCGAGATCAACGCCAAATCGGTCAACATGTCGACCGGACCGATCACCGAGCGGGTCATCGCCGAGAAGGCCAACCCGCAGGCCGACGTCATCTACATGGTGAACAACATCGCGCTGGAGCAGTTGAAGTCCGCCGGCGTGCTGGAACCCTATATGCCCAAGAACACCAAGATCGCCGACTCCTTCAAGGACGAGGACGGATTTTACATGGGTCACAACGCCACCATCATGGCGATGGCGGTCAATATCAAGCTGCTGAAAGAGAAGAAACTGCCCATGCCGACATCTTGGGCGGATCTGATCAAGCCGGTTTACAAGGGGCAGATCACCATCGCCGCGCCCACCAAGTCGGGCACCGGGCTCAGCATCATCAGCACCCTGGTCGATGCTTTCGGGTGGAATTACATCGACAACCTCCATCAGAACATCTTCCAGTACAATTCCTCCGGCAGCGCCGCCGCGCGCCAGACGGGCCGTGGCGAAACCGTGATCGGGCTGAGCTACGACACCGCCATCCTGCAGCAGGTGCGCTCGGGCCTGCCGGTCGAAATGGTCATCGGCAGGCTCTCGCCCAACGTGATTGAGGGCGGCGGACTGCTGGCCGGCGCGCCGCACCCGAAGGAGGCCAAGATATTCCTCGACTGGCTGTTCGGTGACGAAGGCGCCAAGGTCTTCGCGCCCCATGTCGGCATCGGCGCCGTTCCCGGCTATGGAAACGTCGACCTCTCCAAGGTGCATCTGTGGAAGATGCGCCGGCCGCTCGACGCCAACGCCTTCAAGCGCAAGTGGGCCGCCAAGTACGAGAAATAACCGGGCGGTCTTTCGCGACCACTTTCCTCAAGGGCGCGCCTTCCTCGGATTCCGGGGAAGGCGCGCCTATAGTTTACCGGCACACTTTCAGGGAAGCACCGATGGATGATCCGCGAATCGATGGCGAGCGCCTGTGGGCCAGCCTGATGGAGATGGCCAAGATCGGCGCGACGCCCGCCGGCGGCGTGTGCCGCCTGGCGCTTTCCGATTTCGACAAGGAGTCGCGGGACCTGTTCATTACCTGGTGCGAAGACGCGGGGTGCGCGATTTCGGTGGATCGGGTCGGCAACATCTTCGCGCGCCGGGCCGGGAGCGACGACGGCCTGGCGCCGGTGGTCACCGGCTCTCACCTCGATACCCAACCGACCGGCGGTAAGTTCGACGGCGCTTACGGCGTGCTCGCCGGGCTCGAGGTGATGAGGACGCTGAACGACCATGGCGTCGAAACCAAGGCGCCCTTCGAGGCCATCGCCTGGACCAACGAGGAAGGCTGCCGGTTCACCACCTCGATGGCGGGCTCCGGCGTCTTCGCCGGGGTTTACACGCTTGACGATATCCGCGCGCATGCCGACGCCGACGGCCTCACCTTCGGCGAGGAGCTCGAACGCATCGGCTATGCCGGCGCCGAAGCCGTCGGCGGACGGCCCATCGCCGCCTATTTCGAGGCCCACATCGAACAGGGGCCGTTCCTCGAGGCCGAGAACAAGACCATCGGCGTCGTCACCGGCGGCCAGGGCAAGCGGTCTTTCGAGATCACCGTCGCCGGCCGGGAGTCCCACGCCGGCACGACGCCGATGCCGGCGAGGCGCGATGCGCTGATGGGCGCGGTGCACATGATCGAAGAGGTCGAGGCCCTGGCGCTGGCCAAGGCGCCCGAGGGCGTCGGCACCGTCGGCATGATCGAGGCCAAGCCGAACTCGCGCAACACCATCCCCGGTTCGGCCTTCTTCTCCGCCGATCTGCGCCACCCCGACCCGGCCGCGCTCGATGACATGGCGGCGGGGTTGAAGCGATCTTGCGGCCGTATCGCCGAAGCCCGCGGCCTCACCTACGAGATGACCGAGGTCACCCATTATCCGGCCACCAAATTCGATGAGGCTTGTGTATCCGCCGTTCGCGGCGCGGCGGAGCGGCTCGGTTACAGCCACCGCGACATTATCTCGCGCGCCGGGCACGATGCCTGCTCGATGGCGCATATCGCGCCGGCGGCGATGATCTTCGTGCCCTGCGAGAACGGCATCAGCCACGCCGAGATCGAGAACGCGACGCCCGACGACCTGGCGGCGGGATGCAACGTCCTGCTCCACGCCATGCTCCAGATCGACGGATCGTAAGCTGGCGCCCGGATAATTGACGCCAACGGCATAAAGACCCAAAGTAGTCCCGATGAGAGACCTTGAACGTCCGGGCCGCTCGCCGGTCCATGCCACTCATGGCATGGCGGCGACCTCCCAGCCGTTGGCGACATTGACGGCGATCAACCTGCTCCAGGACGGCGGCAACGCCATGGACGCGGCGGTCGCCGCCTGCGCCGTCCAGTGCGTGGTCGAGCCCGGCTCGACCGGCATCGGCGGGGACTGCTTCGCGCTTTATGCGCCCGCCGGCGGTCCCATCGTCGGCTTCAACGGCTCGGGCCGGGCACCGGCGGCGGCGACCGCCGATTGGTACGCCGAGCAGGGTATCGCGGCGATCGAACGGACGACGCCCCACGCCGTCACCGTGCCCGGGGCGATTGACGCCTGGTCCCGGTTGCTCGCCGATCACGGCACCAGGAGCCTCGGCGAAGTCCTGGGCCCGGCGATCGGCTACGCGCGCGACGGCTATCCGGTGCATTCGCGCACGGCGCACGATTTCGCGTTAAGCGCCGATATCCTCATGCTCGATCCCACCGCCGCGCGCATCTACCTTCCGGGCGGCGTGGCGCCCAAGGCCGGCACCGTGCATCGCCAGCCGGAACTGGCCGAGACCTTGGCGCATATCGCCGAACACGGCCGCGACGGGTTCTATCGGGGCCACGTCGCCGGCGACATCGTCTCTCACCTGCGAAGCCTCGGCGGGCTGCACACGCTCGACGACTTCGCCGCCGCCAGGGGCGAGTATGTCGAGCCCATCACCGTGAATTACCGGGGCTACGATATCTACGAATGTCCGCCCAACGGCCAGGGCGTCACGGCGCTTCAGATGCTCAACATCCTGGCGCATTTCGATCTCGCGGCGCTGGATCCGCTGTCGGTGGACCGCTTCCACCTGCTGATCGAGGCGACGCGGCTCGCTTACCGGGAACGCGATTCCCTCGTCGCCGATCCCGGCAAGGCCGACGTGCCCGTCGAGTGGATGCTGTCGGACAAACGCGCCAGCGAATTCGCCGGCGCCATCGACATGGACCGCGCCTCCGGCGCCGGGGCGCGCCCGCGCGTGCCGGAGCACGCCGACACCGTCTATCTTTGCGTCGTCGATAAGGACCGCAACGCGGTAAGCTTCATCAACTCGCTCTTTTCCAACTTCGGCGGCGGCCTGTGCGCCCCCAAGACCGGCGTCCTGTTGCAGAACCGGGGCACCGGCTTCGTGCTCGATCCCGACCACCCCAACTGCATCGCGCCGAACAAGCGGCCGTTGCATACCATCATCCCCGGCATGGTGGCCAAGGACGGCGAGGCGGTCATGCCGTTCGGCGTCATGGGCGGCCACTACCAGGCCGTCGGCCACGCCACGTTCCTCACCAACCTCATCGATTTCGGGCTCGACCCGCAGGAAGCCATCGACTTCCCGAGGGTGTTCGCCACGCCGGGCGGCAAGGTCGAGGTCGAAGGCACGGTGCCCGAGGACATCCGCCGCGGGCTCGAGGACCGGGGCCACGAACTGACGGCGCCGGGCAAGCCCATCGGCGGCGGCCAGGCGATCCGCATCGACCGGGAAGAAGGCGTGCTGACCGGCGCCTCCGAGCCCCGCAAGGACGGCTGCGCGCTGGGCTACTGAA
>JADFJG010000003.1 GCA_022566265.1 Pseudomonadota bacterium
TCCCCGTTCGATAGAGGGAATATAGGCACGATGCGCGAATTTGTGAACCGGGGCTTGGCCTCGGGGCGCGCGGAAGCCTGGCCGTGACGTGCCGAAGACGCGATGTTGACCCAAAGTGGTGGAGGCTTCAGAGTGCACAACCTTAGATTCAGACGGCACAACCAGTGAAGGGGCGCCCCATGACGACCGAAGTCCCGCCCCCGGCCGGGAGGGGGAAAGTCCCGGTATGGCGAACGGCGATAGGGAGCTACGGCTTCGTCTTTGGCAATCTGGATCGGTTCTTTGCGCTCGGTTGGCTTCTCCTCGTGATTACCTTCGCGGTGAATATGGCGAGCGGCTTCCTGATCGAAGTGGGCGGCGGGGAAAGCCGTTCCTTGGCCGATTGGGTGACCTATATCGCGCTTTCCGCCGCCTCTTGGGCCATGTACCTCGTCTTCGCCGTTCGCTGGCACCGGTTTTTCCTGCTTGGTGAGCGCGAAAGCGTGTTCACCGACGTTCTTGGGACGCGTAACTGGCGTTTCCTCGGCTATACGGTACTCCTTACTTTCGCCCCGATAGTGCCGATGTTTGTCATAGGCTTTGTCAGTTTCGGGGTTTTCGTGTCCGTAGTGGAGACCCAAGGAGCAGGGGCAGTAGAATTGGCGCTCATTTTATTGTTTGGCCTGTCCGGGATCGCCATGTTCATTCTGCTGTTCGTTATGTTCCGCTTCTATCTTGTGCTGCCAGGCACTGCGGTCGACCGGCCGCTTACCCTCGGCGAGGCTTGGCGCAATATGCGAGGCAATAGCTGGCGGTTCATCGGCGCTTTTTTCTTCGTCTCGATACCGCTCATAATCGCTGCCTTGATCCTGGCGACGTTCGGTGGAATTTCCGAGTTTGCCAGTGCGACCGGCGGCGCGTCGGAGCCCACGATTGGCGTCCTCGTGGTGACGAACGCGTTAATGGCCATCATCGGCTTCTTTGTCATGGCCGTCGGGGTTACCGTGCTGTCGAAATTTTACCGCCATATCGTCGGCATGGACGCGCCAGGGGGTGGGGCGCACGTCCTCGCCGAAGGCCCATGATCCGCCGACCCACCGGGCCGGCAAACCGCGTTGGGGTTGAACCGGGAAGGCGGATTCAGGCTGCACAACCATAGAAGGGGCGCCGCATGACGACTGAAGTCCCGCCCCCGGCCGGGAAGGGGATAATCCCGGTAGGGCGAACGGCAATAGAGAGCTACCGCTTCGTCTTTATCAATCTCGACCGGTTCCTGGCGCTCGGCTGGGCGCCAATGATGGCCATCGTCGCCACCAATGCCGTGATTCTGGCTATCATGGGCGCCGGACCGGAGTCCATGGAATTTAGCCTCGCGAGATTCGTCGCGATCAAACTGATTTCCCTCCCCAGTTATGCGATGTATGTGCTCTTTGCCGTGCGCTGGCACCGTTTCTACCTCCTTGAGGAGCGCCATGGCGTGTTCACCGAGGTCATTGCCGTCCGCAACTGGCGTTTTCTCGGTTACGTCCTGCTCCTGACCCTGGCGCCGGGCGTTCCCAATTTAATTTTCGGCCCATCCGGATGGCCCATCGTTTTGGTGCTGTATTTTATCTTCCTTCGTTTCTCGCTGGTGCTGCCAAGCGCGGCGGTCGACCGGCCGCTCGGCCTCGGCGAGGCTTGGCGCAACATGCGCGGCTACATCGTGCCCTATTTCGCCGTCTTCATCCTTATCTCGATACCGGCCGGAATCGTTTCCGGAATCGTGTCAATGGTCGTGTTTTCAGGAATGTCCGCCGGCGGATATGAAGTCGCGTTTGAGCGCGCCGTGGTTCACAGCGGGATAACCGCCATTTTCACTTTCCTTTTCACCGCCGCCGGCATCACAGGGCTCTCGACCTTTTACCGTCACATCATCGGCATGGACGCGCCAGGGAAGGGCGGCCCGACGACCGTCCCATGACCACCGACGGCCAACCGCCGGTCACCGCCGGGAAAGTCCCGGTATGGCGAACGGCGATAGAAAGTTACGGCTTCGTCATTGCCAATCTCGGCCGGTTGCTGGCGCTTAGCTGGCCGCTGATGGTGATTGGCGCTGCGGCACCAATCGTGGGCGGGCGTTCGGTCTGGGGAGTGGAAACTCTGCAACATTCACCCGCATATGTAGTGGCGAACATCCTGTTTTTCGTCGCCGGGTTTGCCATGTACATCGTCTTCGTCGTGCGTTGGCACCGCTTCTTTCTCCTTGACGACCGCGAAAGCGTGTTCAGCGAAATTCTGGCTGCCCGCAACAGGCGTTTTCTGGGCTATTTCCTGCTGCTGAACCTGACACCGTTCCTTCCGATGCTGATCGTGGTGAATATCGGATTTGTCGTTTCAATTTTCGGTGCGGGTTTGCCGCCAGAGGGGGTGGGGACTGGGCTGTCGGTGGCGCTTTTTATCATCGCCTGGCTCCCCGCTTTCGTGCTGTATTTTGTCTTCTTTCGTTTCTCTTTGGTGCTTCCGGCCGCCGCCTTCGACCGTCCGATTTGTCTCGGAGAATCTTGGCACAGACTGCGCGGTAACACTCGGCGCTACAAGAACGCCCTCACTCTTGTTGCGATCCCAACGATCATTGTAGGCTTTATCCTGACGGTGCCTTTCTTGCCGTTCTTGTTCGCCAGAATTCAGGACGGCGGGCTCGGACCAATGACCGTTCGTGTGGGCTGGATGCTAGTGAGCATCATCTTCGTCATCTTCGGCACCGCCGTCTGGATGACCGTGCTCTCTACCTTTTACCGCCACATCGTCGGCATGGACGCGCCGGAAGGAAGAGACGGCGACACGGCAGCGGGCGCGGCTTGAGGGGGAACTTCGGGCGGGGGTCTTTGGCTATTTGGCGGGCTCGCCGGCGGGCGGGTTGGGTTCGTCTTCCTTCTTTTCTTCTTTCTTCTTCACCAGATCGGCCATGGTTTTCCTGAGGTTCTTGATCTCGTATTCCGACAGCGCGTAGCGCCAGGTGGCGAGGCGGGTGTTGATCTCCTCGATCTCCTTCTTGACTTCCTCTGACGGCGCCGGGTCGGTGCCCGCCTTGGCCAGCCCCGCGAGCCAGGTCTTGCCGTCGAACTCCGTTAGCCAGAGATCGAAGATCAGGCCGTCGAAGGTCTCATAGACGCCGTAGGGCTCGCCGCCCTGATCGACCGGCACCTCGGCGGCCGGGCGCACGTCGTCGAAGTTCAGCCCCTGGAGAACCCTGGCGATATCGGAGACGCCGAACTCGTCCTTGAGCTCGGTGCCGGGCGGCATGTCGGCGAGCTTGAAGTCCTCGTCCCCGGCCTTCGACTTGAACACCACCAGCGGCGATCCCGGCCGCTTCAGCGTCGCCTTGCGGATGCGCTCGCGGTCGATCGAGAGGAAGCTCGGGTTGACCCAGCCGAGCCTTCCGGTGGCCGGTTCGACCCTGCCCAGCGCCAGCCAGGCGCGCTCCTCGCCGGGCCTTCTGACATAAAGCGAATCGATGCCCTCGAGGGAGAATTTGGCCTTGCCGACGATGAGATCGGCCAGCGTCCCGCCGTTGGCGTCGGTGAGGGTGACGCGCGCCGATTTGGCGTCCTTGCCGGTGGCGTCCTCGACCTCGAGCTTGGCGTAACGGTCCGCCCTTTTGGTCTTGGGTTCCAGGGTCTCGAGCTGGGCCAGGCCGATCAGCACCTCGCGGACCTTCTCCATGTCGGCGGGATAGGAACTGGCCTCCTTGACGACCCAGGCACGTTCCTTGCGCTCGATCGTCGCCTCGCCGCCCGAGCCCGTCACCTTGATGGTGGCGACCTCTTCGAGCTTGTCCATCAGCCCCGGGAACATCAGGGCGCGCGAGGCGCCGCTGAGCGCGGTATCGCGCGCGCTGATGACAAACACCGCCGCCGCCACCGCGATGGCGGTGATCGTCGAGAGGATCAGGAAGCCGCGCAAGCTCATCGCATATCCTCTAGCCCAGGGCCTCGGTTTCCGTGCGCTGGCGCCGGCGCCTGATACGCAGCAATCCGAGGATGATGGCCAGGGCCGCCACCCCGATCGGGATCAGGGCGATGTTATAGAACTGGAGCCGCGCCTCCAGCGCCTCGATTTCCCGGCGGAGATCGAGCTGGACCTGGCGCAGCTGCTTGCGGATCTTCAGGAGCTCGCCCTTGAACTTGTCGATCTCCTCGATCTGGGCGGGGGTCAGGATGATCTTGCCGCCGCCGGCCTGGCCCGGGCGCTGCAGGTCGGAGAGCTTCTCCTCGGTCTGCTCGCGCCGGGTCTGGAGCTCGCGCTCCGTGGCCCTGTAGCGGATCTCCGCCGCGCGGGTGAGGTCGACGACACGCTCGAACGGGCGCTGGGAGACGCCGCGCGAACGCAGGCCGATCAGTTCGTCCGAGCCGGCGAGGTTGTCCAGCGCATTGATCACGAAGTCGATGTTGTTGGCGATCGGTATGGCGATGACCTGGCCGAAGAACTGCTGCAGTTCGACCCAGAACTGATCGCGCAGCATATCGGCGTCGGCCACGACGATGATGTTGATATCGCTCTTGGATTTACTGAGATGCGGGGGCTTCTTCGCCGCGTCGTCCTTTTCCTTGCCCTCTACCTTGGGGGCCGCTTCCTTGGCATCGCCCCCGTCCCCGTCCTGCTTCGAAGCCTCCTCGGTGGGCGGGCCGTCGGGGAAGGCCGAGGGCGCCGGGCCGCTGATGCGCGCCGCCAGGGTGTAGGGGACGCCGGCCGGCTTGAAATCACGGATCAGGCCGAAGAAGTCCGGCCTGTTCTTGAGCTTCTCGGTATCGATCAGCATGGCCTCGGGCGAGGTGGTGATCAGCGGCGTGAATTTCGTCGTGGCGCCGGCCTTCGGCTTCAGCGATCCGGCCGAGGCCAGGTTCATCGACTCGATCTCGTTGGTGATGACGTCGCCGGCGGCGAAGTTCTCCGGCTTGAGGGTGATCCAGGGGAGGAAATCGACCGGCTGGGAACGCTGCGCCGTCCCGGCGTCGACGCGCCGCGCCAGCAGGCGATCGCCCACCGCCACGCCCGGCGCCTGCTCGATGCCCCAGGCGTCGAACAGGCGCTTGAAATCGGACGCCAGCGCAAGGCGTCCGCCGCCGGGCGCCGGCACGCGGCCGGCGATCTCGGCCAGGGGATCGGTGAAGATCAACGCCCGCCCGCCGTTCATCAGGAACTGATCGACGGCATAAAGCGTCTTCTCGGAAAACCCCGCCGGATGGACGATCATCAACACGTCGATCTCCTTGTCGATCTCATCGGTGTTGGTGTCGACGGTTTGGACATCGAACAGTTGTTGCAGCTGGTCGACCATCTGCCACGGCCTTCCCCGGCCCATCCGCGCCAGCGCCGTGCCGGGATAGCCGCGCACCGGAAGGGACGTCATCAAGCCGATCACCGTCCGCTTGGGGTTGGCGAGGTTGTGTATCAGCTTGGTCAAATCGTATTCGAGGAAGCGTTCGCGGGCCGGCGAGAAGAACGTGATGGTCTCCTCATCGTCGGTGCTGTTGGTCCCGGCGAGGCCGAAATAGACCATCTCTCCGGTCTGATCCAGCGGGATGCCCTGGATGCCGAAGGCCACCGCGGTGTCCTCGTCGTCCGAGAACGGCGACGGATCGGCGATCTGCAGCCGGATCTTGCCGCCGGCGAGCGCCGCATATTCGCCGAGCAGGTCGCGCACCCTGGCGGCATATTTGGCCAGCCCCGGCAACTCCTTGCCGAGACTGGCGGAGAAATAGAACCTGAGCGTCAGCGGTTCGTCGATCTTGGCGAGGATCGAGCGCGTCCCCTCGGTGACGGTGAACAGCTTGTCGCCGGTGAGGTCCAGGCGAGCGCCCTTGAGCCACGCCTGGGACAGGATATTGACGGCGACGAACAGGACCAGGGCGACGAGGAGGGACGCCAGGCCCAGACTTTCCCTGCCACCGGTACGCCATTTTGCAGTCTTATCCGCCATCCCGCCGCCCCTACCTTGCCTTGTAGAGATCGACGAGGACGACGTTGGCGAACAGGAATAAGGCGATGACGGATGCGAAATAGACCAGCGCGCTGACATCGATCACGCCCCTGGCGATGGCCCTGAAGTTGGACATGAAGCTCAGCGAAGCGATGGTGTCGATCACGCCCGAGGGCGCCCAGCCGGTGAAGAATTCGAGCACGATCGGCGTACCGCCGACGGAGAAGATGAGGCAGACCAGCGCCGCCAGCACGAAGGCGATGACCTGGTTGCTGGTCAGCGCCGAGAAACACGCGCCGACGGCAAGATAGGCGCCGGCCATGATCAGGCTGCCGAGATAGCTCGCCAGGATCACGCCGTTATCCGGCTCACCCAGATAATTCACCGTCAGCCACAAGGGGAAGGTCAGCGCCAGGGCGATGGCGGTGAACGCCCAGGCGGCCAGGAACTTGGCGAGCACGGCCTGGGTGGTCGAGATCGGCAGGGTCAGCAGCAACTCGATGGTGCCGATCTTGCGCTCCTCGGACCACAGCCGCATGGCGATCGCCGGCACCAGCAGGAGATAGAGCCACGGGTGGAAGGCGAAGAAGGGTTGCAGGTCGGCCTGGCCGCGGTCGAAGAAGGAGCCGAGGAAGAAGGTCAGGGTGCCGGCCAGCGCCAGGAATATGACGATGAAGACGTAGGCCAGCGGGGTGATGAAGTAAGTCACGAATTCGCGGCGGAAGACGGCCCCCATGACGCCCATGGCTCAGTCCTCCGCCGTCTCGGCGCCGGCGGTCCCGGTCAGGGCCCCGCCGGTGGTGACGGCACGGAACACGTCGTCGAGTTGTCCGCGTTCGAGCCTGATCTCGCTGACCAGCATATTGCGCTGGCGCACCAGGACCTGGATCTCGTCATGGATATCGCAACCCTCCCGGGGGCGGGCGCACAGGCTGTTGTCGCCGACCGCGACCTCGGCGACGCCGTCGAGCTCGCGCAGTATCGGCGCCAGGGTGCGAAGGGTCTGGGCCGGGGCGGAAATGAACACCGCGTTGTGGTTCGGCGACCGCGCCTCCAGTTCCCCCGGCGTGCCGTCGGCGACGATGCGGCCGCGGGCGATGATCACGGCGCGGGTACATACGGCGCCGACCTCCTCGAGGATATGGGTGGAGATCAGGATCGCCTTTTCGGGCGCCATGTCGCGGATCAGCGTCCGCATCTCGTGCTTCTGGTTGGGATCGAGACCGTCGGTGGGCTCATCGAGGACGAGCACTTCCGGGTCGTGCAACAGCGCCTGGGCCAACCCCACCCGACGTTTGTAGCCGCGCGACAGGGTCTCGATCGGCTGGTTGAGGACCTCGCCCAGGCGGGTCATCTCCGCCGCCCGATCGACCGCGCGCCGCTTCTCCTTTCCGGAAAAGCCGCGCACCGAGGCGATGAAGCCGAGGAACGTCACCGGCGTCATTTCGTTGTAGGACGGCGCCCCTTCCGGCATGTAGCCGAGCCGGCGCTTGATCTCTATGGGGTGCTCGGCGACATCGAGTCCGCAGACGGCGGCGCGCCCCGAATCCGGAGTCAGGAAACCGGCCACGATCTTCATCGCCGTCGACTTGCCGGCGCCGTTGGGGCCGAGGAATCCGAGGACCTCGCCGCGGGCGACCGAGAATGACACGTCATCGACGGCCACGATCGCGCCGAACCGCTTGCACAGTCGGTCGATTTCGATCATTGGCGGGTTGGGGGCTCCCTGCTCCCTGGTTTGTTGTTTTCGTCTGTCCGGGGGATGGATTAATAAGGCTATTTGTATGATTTTCAAGGGAGAATATGGCGGATTTATGGCGGGTTCGTTAACAGTTCACGATCGCGGCGCCCGTCGGGTCCGCTCATGCCCAAGGAGCCTATCCGAGTATTGAAAACGCGGCCCTCCGGGTCGGCCAGACAGACGCGATTTCCGCGTCGCGAAGGCTTGCCGATGCGCCCGGCACTCGCCTCGGCGAAGCCTCCGGCGGAGCCAGGGTCGCCCGCGCCTCCGCTCCTAACACTCGCGTCTGTCTGGCCGATGCAGTCCATGACCAATACTCGGACAGGCTCCTAGGCGAGGCCGGCCACCACGCCCCTGTCGTGGAGCCTGGCGATCTCGGCCCCGGAAAGGCCGAGGACCGAGCCCAGGATCTCGTCGGTATGCTGGCCGAGCTCGGGCGCCGGCGCCGCTTCCCCCCTTTCGAGCCCGGTGAAGTCGAGCGGCGATGCCGGCGCCGGGTAGGCGCCGATGCCGGGCTGCTCGATCTCCCGGAACATGGGGTTGGCCGCCGAGGCGCGGGGGTCGTTCTCGACCATTTCCTTGAAGGTCTGATAGGGCCCCCAGCACACGCCGGCGGCATCGAAGGCCTTGGCGACGTCATCGAAGCCGCGGCTCCCGATCCAGGGCTCGATCGCCTGGGCGATGGCTACGCGCGCCTTGAAGCGGTCCCCCTCGTCATCGAGGTCGAGGCCCTGGCGCCGGCCGATCTCGGCGAAGCACTCCCCCAGCCCCGTCGCCTCGATCAGGCCCCGCCATTGGCGCGCCGTCAGCGCGATCAGCATGATCCGCTTGCCGTCCCCGGTGGCGAAATCGCGCCCGAAAGCACCGTAAAGGTAGTTGCCGTACCGGCCCCGCTCATCTTCGTTAATGCGGACCTCGCCGATGTAGCCGAGGTTGCCGGCCATGGCCATGGCGACGTCCGACAGCGCCAGCCGCACCAATCGCCCCTCGCCGGTCGATCTGCGGTGGCGTTCGGCGGCGAGGATGCCGACGGCCGCCGTCATCCCGGTGATGCAGTCCCAGGCCGGCAAGACGTTGTTGACCGGCCCCTCGGACGATTCCGGCCCGGTGACGAAGGGAAAGCCGGCGGCGCAGTTGACGGTGTAATCGACGGCGCTGGAGCCGTCGGGATTGCCGATAACGTTGACCATGATCAAATCCGCCCGCCTTGCCGCCAGCCGGTGGTAATCGAGCCAGCCGCGGGCGGGGAAATTGGTCAGGAACATGCCGGCGTCGGGGCCCGGCGCGGTGATCAGCGCGGTGGCGATCTCCTGGCCCTCGGCCGAGCCGAGATCGATGGCGATGGAGCGCTTGCCCTTGTTCATGCCGGCCCAGAACAGGCTCTTGCCATCGCCCGTCAGCGGCCAGCGGCCGATGTCCAGCCCGCCACCGATGGGATCGAAGCGGATCACCTCGGCGCCGAGTTGCGCCAGGGCCATGCCGCCGAGCGGCGCGGCGACGAAGGCCGAGCCCTCGACGATACGCATTCCCTCGAGTATGGCCGGCATCAATGGTCCCTTACGCCATCAACGCGACGAAACGCCAGTCCAGCACGGCGGCCTCCGTGCCGGCCTCCATGCCGGCCCTGACGGCCTCGGCGCCGCGTTCGGCGCGGGTCACGCAGCGAAGATCGAGAAGCCCGTGGCCGCCGTCCAGGGGATGGGCGTTCTCCACCGTCAACTCGGTGCCAAGCGTGTCGCCCTCGAACACCGGCGCGGTGTGTTCGCAGCTTCGCCAGGCGATGATCGTCACCAGATTGGGCAGCGCGCGCAACGCCTGGGCCGCCGCCAGGCCGATGACGTGGCCGCCATAGACCAGCCGGACGCCATAGACGCTCTCATGGGCATCCAAATGTCCCATGGCGAGGTTGAGGCCGGAGCGCACCAGCTCGGGCGCCGAGGTGACGACGTCGCGCGGCGCGATGTCGTAGACGGCGCCGGCCTCGATATCGGTGAAATGCGCACCGGGCGCGCGTTGGCGGAAGAGATCGAGGCGCCACTGGGCGGGCACCGCCGCCTTCAGCTTGTCCAGCGCGATGTCCTCGGGGATGGCGTCGAAACTGTCCTCATGCCCGGTCCGCGCTTCCGGGTCGCGGCAGACGATCATCGGGCAGCGCCAGAAATGGAGCACCTTGGCGTCGTCCTGGTTGGTCACTTCCATCTCGAGCGCCACCAAGCCGGTGGCGGGCCTGCCGGGGCGGGGCGTGTTCTGGCGCAAGCCGACGATCCTGGTCGTCGTCCTCAGCGTGTCGCCGATGAACACCGGGCGCGCCATCACCAGTCCGCGGTAGAACAGGTTGCCCTTGACCCGTTGGGAGACCACGGTGGTCTGGCCGATGGCGGTATTGCAGACCAGCATCGGATGGGCGAGGGGACGGGGGTGATCGGTGACCGCCTGGCTCAAGGTGGCGTCGAGCGCCAGGCGCAGCCGGTCGCCGAAGAGCGCCTGATGGAGCGCCGCGTGACCTTCGGTCAGGGTCACGCCCGGCACGTCGTCGAAGACCTGACCGACCTCGAAATCCTCGAAGTAGGGCCCGCCCACCAGGATGCGTCTTTCCGCCATCGGGTCGCCAAAATAATTGATCGCCGGGCTTCGTCGTCAGCCGCGCCGCCCCTTTCTTATGTCGGAACCGGAAGAGAAGCAAAAGGATTGAGGGCGAGGGAAGCGCCAGGGAAGCGCCAGGGAAGCGCCACCAGGGAAGCGAAGGAGACGAGGCCCCGTCCGTCGCCTCTGGATGCCCGTTGGCGGAACAAGAAAAAAAAGCCCGCCGGCAGGGAGGCCAGCGGGCTGAGAGGGCGATCATACTGAAACAATGGACCGCCCTCAAAATACTTAATTTAAGTAATCTATGCAAGTGCTTTTTTCTGGGCGCCCCAGCCGCCCGCTCTTCGCCCCCGCAAGACCCGTTTCCGCGCCGGACATGGAAGCACGCGGGGCGCCCCGGCGCCTTCACCGGCCGCCTGCCCTGGAGGTGCCGCCCCGTCGCGCGTTTTTGGCCGATTGATCGTTGCCTATCGGCGCGCGATTGCTTATCAACCTCCTACCACTCGCAACGCCGGATCGATGACGGAGGGGGGACGATCGCAGCCGTGAGCAGTCTGCCGGACGAAGGAAGAGAAACCAGCGATTCGACGGCGCCTGGCGTCGGTCACCGGGAGATGGCCAACGCCATCAGGGCGCTCGCCATGGACGCGGTGGAGAAGGCCAGGTCGGGCCATCCCGGCATGCCGTTGGGCATGGCCGATGCCGCCACCGTCCTCTTCACCCGGCATTTGAAGTTCGACGCCGCCGACCCTGGCTGGCCCGATAGGGACCGCTTCGTCCTCTCGGCCGGGCACGGCTCGATGCTGCTCTACGCCCTGCTCTATCTGCTCGGCTTTGATGACATGACGATGGCGGAGATCGAACGCTTCCGCCAACTCGGCAGCCGCACCGCCGGCCACCCCGAATACGGCGCCGCCAGGGGCATCGAGACGACGACCGGACCGCTGGGCCAGGGGTTCGCCAACGCCGTCGGCATGGCGCTGGCCGAACGGATGCTTGAGGCCCGCTTCGGACCCGAAATCGTCGATCACAACACCTACGCGATCGTCGGCGACGGCTGTTTGATGGAGGGCCTCTCGCACGAGGCGGCGTCGTTCGCCGGCCATCTTCGCCTCGCCAAGCTCATCGTGCTGTTCGATGACAACGGCATCTCCATCGACGGGCCGACCTCGTTGACGGTATCGGACGACCCCCTCGCCCGCTTCAAGGCCTATGGCTGGGACATCGCCCAGGTCGACGGGCACGATCCGGAAGCCGTCGACGCCGCGATCGAGGCGGCCAAATCCTCCCCGGCGCCGTCGTTGATCGCGTGCCGGACGACCATCGGCTTCGGCGCGCCGACCAAGGCGGGGACGGCGGCGACCCACGGCGCCCCCCTGGGCGCCGAAGAGGTCGCCGGCGCCCGCGAAGCCCTTGGCTGGCCCCATCCGCCCTTCGTCGTCCCCGACGAAATTTTAAGCCCCTGGCGCGCCGCCGGGGCGCGCGGCGCGGCCGGGCGGCACGATTGGCGCCGCCGCCTGGAGGCGCTCGATGCAGACGAAGGCGCGGCGTTCGCGCGCATCCAGGCGGGTGAGCTGCCCGCCGGCTTCGCCGACGCCGTGGCGGCGTGCAAGCAAAAGATGGCGTCCGCCGGCGCGCCGATGGCGACGCGCAAGGCGTCCCAGGAGGTGCTCGAGATCCTCACCGCCGAAATCCCCGAGATGATCGGCGGTTCCGCCGACCTCACCGGGTCGAACAACACCAAGACCAAGGTCGAGGCCGTCATCACCCCCGAGGATTTCTCGGGACGCTATATCCATTACGGGGTGCGCGAGCACGCCATGGCGGCAATGATGAACGGCATGGCGCTGCACAAGGGGCTGATCCCCTATGGCGGCACCTTCCTGGTGTTCACCGATTACTGCCGGCCGGCGATCCGCCTCTCCGCCCTCATGGGGCTCGGCGTGATCTATGTCATGACCCATGATTCCATCGGCCTCGGAGAGGACGGGCCGACCCATCAGCCGGTCGAGCACCTGGCGTCCCTGCGCGCGATGCCGAACCTCATGGTCTTCCGCCCCGCCGACGCCGTCGAGACGGCGGAATGCTGGGCCTTGGCGCTGGAGAACCGCGCCTCGCCCTCGGTCCTCTCGCTGACGCGCCAGAACCTGGAGCCGGCGCGCATCGAGGCGGGCGAGGAGAATTTATGCGCGCGGGGCGCCTACGTCCTGGCGCCGGCCGATCTTGAGGCCGGCGGCCGGCCGGTGACGCTCTTGGCCACCGGCTCGGAGGTCGCCATCGCGCTCGGGGCGAGGGAGATCTTGCGCGCCGATGGGATCGACGCCTCGGTCGTCTCGATGCCGTGCTGGGAACTGTTCGAGGCGCAGACGGAAGAATACCGGGCCCGGGTGCTGGGCGCCGGCGCGGTCCGCGTCGCCGTCGAGGCGGCAAGCCCCTTGGGCTGGGACCGCTACACCGGTCCCGGCGGCGCCATGGTGGGGATGGGCGGCTTCGGCGCGTCGGCCCCGGCGGCGGATCTCTACGCCCATTTCGGCATCACCGCCGAGGCCGTCGCCGAGGCGGCGCGGAAATGTCTCAAGGCCGGATCCGGCGCCGGATAAGCAGGCTTTCGGCCGGCAACTTACGGGGAGAAGGATGATGGCGGTTCGGGTGGCGATCAACGGTTTCGGGCGGATCGGCCGTTTGGTGTTGCGGGCGATCCATGAGAAGCGGCGGGCGGGCATCGACGTCCTGGCGATCAACGACCTCGGCACGGTCGAGGCCAACGCCCATCTGTTGCGCTACGATTCGGTGCACGGGCGCTTCCCCGGCAAGGTCAGGACGACGAAAACCGGCATCAACATCGGCGCCGGCACGATCAAGGTGTTCGCCGAACGCGACCCGGCGAACCTGCCCTGGGAAAAGCTCGGCATCGACGTGCTGCTCGAATGCACCGGCCTGTTCACCAGCCGCGAGGCGGCCGGCAAGCACCTCGAGGCCGGCGCCAAGCGGGTGCTGATCTCGGCCCCGGCAAGCGGCGAGGACATCACCGTGGTGTTGGGGGTCAATCACGACAAGCTGCGCAAAAGCCACCGGATCGTCTCCAACGCGTCCTGCACCACCAACTGCCTGGCGCCGGTGGCCTTCGTGCTCGACCGCGCCGTCGGCATTGCCCGGGGGTTCATGACCACGGTGCACGCCTATACCGGCGATCAGCGCCTCCAGGACACCCTGCACAGTGATTTGCACCGGGCGCGGGCGGCGGCGCTCAACATCATCCCGACCTCGACCGGCGCCGCGCGCGCCGTCGGCCTGGTGCTGCCCGAGCTCGCCGGCAAGCTCGACGGCACGGCGCTCCGGGTGCCGACGGCCAATGTGTCGCTCGTCGATCTGACATTTACCGCCAAGAAACGGACCACGGTGCGCCAGATCAACGACGCCATCGTCCGCGCCGCCAACGGCAAGCTCAAGGGCATTCTCGACGTCAACGACGTGCCGCTGGTGTCCACCGACTTCAACCACCATCCGGCGAGCTCGATCTTCGACCTCACCCAGACCCAGGTCGTCGACGGACGGTTCGTCAGGATCTTGTCGTGGTACGACAACGAATGGGGATTCGCCAACCGCATGGCCGACGTCGCGGTGCTTCTCGGCAAGCTTGGCTGATCGCGCTTAAGGCCTAAACGTATGGCCGGATTCCTCACCCTCGATGAGGCCGATGTCGCCGGCAAGCGCGTGTTGGTGCGCGCCGACCTCAACGTCCCGATGACCGATGGCAAGGTCACGGACAGGACGCGGATCACGCGTCTGGTGCCGACCCTGAGGGAACTCGCCGCCAAGGGCGCCAGGGTGATCGTCATGTCCCACTTCGGGCGGCCCAAGGGCAAGGCCGATCCGGCGCTCTCCCTTGCCGCCATCGCGCCCGAGTTGGGCGAGGCATTGGGCCGAAGCGTGGCCTTCGCCGGCGACTGTATCGGCGCCGAGGCCCGGGCGGTGGTGGCCAAGCTAGGCGATGGCGAGTTCGCGCTGCTCGAGAATCTGCGTTTCCACGCCGGGGAAGAGGCCAACGACGCCGCCTTCGCCGCCGATCTCGCGGCCCTTGGCGAGGTCTACGTCAACGACGCCTTCGCCGCGGCGCACCGCGCCCACGCCTCGATCGCGGCGATCGCCCGGCTGCTGCCGGCCTTCGCCGGCCGGCTGATGGAGGCCGAACTCGATGCCCTGAACAAGGTGCTCGGCGCGCCCGAGCGCCCGGTGGCGGCGGTGATCGGCGGCGCCAAGGTGTCGACCAAGCTCGATCTCCTCGGCAATCTCGCCGCCAAGGTGGACATGTTGGCGATCGGCGGCGCCATGGCCAACACCTTCCTCTTTGCCGCCGGCGTCGATATCGGCGCCTCGCTATGCGAGCGGGAGATGGCTGAATGTGCGCGCGCCATCATGGAGGCAGCCAAATCCGGCGGTGCCGAGATCGTTCTGCCCACCGACGCCGTGATCGCCCGCGAGTTCAAGGCCCATGCGCCTAGCCAAACCGTCGCCATCGACAAGGTGCCGGCGGACGCCATGATCCTCGATATCGGACCGGCGACGACGAAGGATCTGATCCTGAGGCTAGGGCGCTTGCGGACACTGGTGTGGAACGGCCCGCTTGGCGCCTTCGAGTTGCCGCCGTTCGACGCCGGCACTGTCATGCTCGCCCGGGCCGTCGCCGAGCGCACCCGCGAGGGCACCCTGTTGAGCGTCGCCGGCGGCGGCGACATCGTCGCCGCGCTGGTCCAGGCCGGCGTCGCCGATGACTTCAGCTATGTCAGCACCGCCGGCGGCGCCTTCCTCGAATGGCTCGAGGGCAAGGAACTGCCGGGCGTCGTGGCGCTGGAAAAGGCGGGTTAAGGGTTTAAGGACTAACCCGGATAATTCATGAAGGGAACGGAATTTGCGGCGAGCAATGTTTGTCCAAGGCGGTGCGCGAAGCCGAAAGTCATAGCATAGCTATGGCTTGAGGTTTGGTGCGCCGATTTGAACAAACAGGGCCGGCGCAAAACCGTTCAGCGGACGAGGGTACAAAACGCCCCTTTTCGAAAAATGAGACAAGTCATTGAAGTAAAACACTTAACACACCCCGAGGGAGCGCCTTCATGAAATATTCGGGCTAAGAGACGACGAGGCTTGCCGGGAAGTGGACCGTCGCCGTGGTGCCCTTGCCCGGCGCGCTGTCGAGCTCCAGGGTGGCGCCGTGCAATTCCACCAGGGCCATGGTCAGCGGCAGTCCCAGTCCCATACCCTCGTGGTTTCGCGTCTGGCTGCTGGCGACCTGACCGAAGGTCGATACCGCCTTGGCCATGTCCTCTTGGGCGATGCCGATCCCGGTGTCCGCGACCGCGAGGATCAGCGCCCCGTCCCCGTCTATTCGCGCCGTTATCGTGACTTCGCCGCCTTCGGGGGTGAACTTGACGGCGTTGGAGATGAGGTTGAGCAGAATCTGCTTGATCTTGGTCTTGTCGGCGCGAAGCGGCGGCAGATAGTCCGCCGTCTTTACGGTCATCTCGATGCCGCGCTCCAGGGTCTGCTGGGTAAAGAGACGCGCCGCGCCCTCGCACGCCGCCGCCACATCGACCTCTTCCTCGTCCAACTCCAGCCTGCCGCCCTCGGCCTTCGACACCTCGAGGATGTCGGAGATGATGCCGAGAAGATGCTGGCCGCTGTCGATGATGTCCGCCGCATAGCCGAGGTAGCGTTCGTTGTTCAACGGGCCGAACACCTGGTTCTTCATCACTTCGGAAAACCCGATGATGGCGTTCAAGGGCGTGCGCAACTCGTGGCTCATATTGGCGAGGAACTCGCTTTTGGAGCGGCTGGCCTGTTCCGCCAGATCCCGCGCCGCCCTGAGCGCCTCTTCGCGCTCTTTCAACTCCGTGATGTCGCTGACGATGGCGACCGTTCCCCCGTCCTGGTTGGCGCGTTCGCTTACCTTGAGCCAGCGCCCGTCCGTGAGATTGAGTTCCAGCGACCCATGCGGGGAACCGTTGGCGTGGTTCTCGATCCATGCGTCGAGGTTGCCCCGGGTCGCGCCGGTGATCAGTGTCCCGAGAGCGTGGGCGAACTGGATGAAAAGCGTGCCGGGGTCGAGATGGGCGGATATGTCGGAGAAATAAACCCGCAGTTGGTCGTTGCACAGCACCATTCGATCGTCGCCGCCGAACAGGGCGAAGCCCTCCGAAATGTTGTCGATCGCGGCGCTCAGGCATTGCTCCGACTTGAGCGCGCGTTCACCGGCCTCGGTCTCGGCGGTGATGTCTTGCGCCGTGCCGCGATATCCCTCGAAGGCCCCGGTATCGTCATCGAACACCGGCAAGCCGGAGAGGCGGAACAGCCGTCTCTCGCCCTCGCCGCTGGTGATCTCGAAGGGGAGGTCGCGGAAGGGCGAGCGTGTCGATGGACCGGGAAGTTCGCGGGCGTCCTCGCCGTCGGGCTGCTTGAAGGCGCCGAGGTCGAACAGGTTGGTGCCCCAGACGGTGCGCGGATGCAGTCTGAGGGTCTCGAGGATGCGCGCCGACACGAAGGTCAGATTGAAGCGCGGATCGGTCTCCCAGATCCAATCGGATACCAGCCGCGAGATGTCGTCGAACCGGGCCTCCGCCGTCTTCGCCCGAAGACGCGCCGCCGTCAGGGCGGTTTCGTTCTGATAGATCCCGCCGACGGCGCTGAGTTCATCGGCTCCGTCGTAAATGGGAATGTAGCGCGCGCCGAGGTATCGGGGATGTCCCTGGATCTCGATGGTTTCCTCGCGTTCGATCGGGGTGCCCGAGACCTCGATTTCGCGGATGACGTCCTCGATGGGAAAGGCCGGGCTCAGGGCCACGGCGGTGCCGGTCCGGTCGAAGGCGGTGGCTTCGGCGATGCGGCGGTACTGGCGGTTGGCGTAGATGATGTTGCCGTCAAGATCGGCCAGGAACATCGGCGGGCCGCTGTCGAGCAGCTGCAAGGCCTCGGGCGGATGTCCGGATAGCGGCGCCGGGTGAAGGACATCGCCGTCATCTCGCCGGGGCGCTTCGCGGGCATCATCGGCGGCCACGGCGGCGGGTTCACCGTCCAGCAGGACGATCGAATCGGCGGAGGCCCCGGATGACGGTCTAGTTTTTGTCATCCTTGCCCTCCGGGGACTCGAGTGCCCTGATGGAGTCGAGGTAGTCGGGATCGCGCCGCCATTTTTCGAGCAGCGCGGCCGCCGATTCCAGCTTCATGTTTTCGAAGAACTCGAGCACCGGGGTCAACTCGCGCGGGCTGATGACCTTGTTCTTGGCGTGGGCCTTGCGGGTCAGCATGAACATGGAGGCGAAATTCGCCTTGTCGATTCCCACCGCCTTGCAGGCGACGGCAAGCGCCTCTCCACCGGGCTCGTAAATTATGCGGCGCACGAGCTTGGGCCTGAGCCCGGTGAGCTTGGCATACATCGCCTCGAACAGCGGCACCTCGCCCTGGCGCAGGACCTCGACGAGCAACTGGGGCGATATCTCGTCGATCTCCGCCAGGCGATCGGCGACCTCGGCGGCTTTCGATTTTTCATCGATCTCGGTGGAGGCCTGGTCGATGAGGTCCTTGGCGGTCGCCTCGAGAGAGAGGTCGAGCTCGGCCGGATCGATGTCGAAATTGGCGATGATGTCTTGGCGCATCGCCGCCGAGACCCACCAGTACATGCGTTTCACCAGCTCCGGTTCGAGATCGCTTCGGGTCAGCAGCGGGTTCTGATAGCTGTCCACGCGCTTCGACTGGTCGACAAGATATACCATGGTGATCTTGGAGAGCTTGGCGTCGGGGTTCTCCAGCATGGTCTTGATGACGTCCTCTTGACCGGTTTCGACCAGCGCGTCGGTCACGCTCTCGTTCAAGATCTTGCGCATGGCGATCGCCAGCTGGTGTTGCAGCGTGCGGTGGTGGATGATTTCGATGAGGTCGGAATCGTGCAGCAGTTTGCTATCGCGCAGGATCGGATAGGCGACCTCGATCTTGTCGTTGGCCAGGGTGATGATCAGTTCCTGCGGCGCGTTCTCGGTCTTCGTCAGCCGCTCCGCCAACTCGCGCCTGACCGACATCTCCATGTCGTGCAGCAGTTGGTGCAGGATGTCGTTCATCAACGCCTTTTCGCGGTCGGTCAGCAATTCCTGGGTGTCGAAGAACAGATCGCTGACGGCGTTCACCAGCGACTTGCGCCCGGCGATGGTCTTGTCGCGGGCGAGTTGGTAAAGCTCTCCGATATCGTTACTCGACCCTGGGGCCATGGCTGGTTCCGTATCCCGGTCCGTCGCCTGTCTTCACTGGACGTTGCCGCTTGCGCCGAAGGGGGAGGCGAGGATCACCATTAAACCGACAATTCGTCTAAATTTAGGGCGACTATCCTTAACCAACGGTAAAAAGCGCGAGAATCGGGGCGACTCCGATGCCTGAATTAAGGCCCTGTTAACAGCGCAAGGGTATTTTGCGGCCATCCGCAACCGAGAGACAAGCGCTCGATGCAAATCACCCCCGCCGTTCAGTTCATCAACGCCATTTCCAACATACCCGCCCAGGGCGGCGTGCCGCCCCAGGCGCAAGCGCCGGAAGTCGCGAAACAGGCCGAGGCCGCCCGTTCGGCCGCCGATCGCCCCAACGTCCCCGGGCCGGCGACCTCGAATGCCCCACCGCCGGCCAACGCGCCGCGCGGCAGCTTTATCGACATCACCGTCTAAAACCTCAGACTGGCTAAGACATCGACCCGAGACCAGGCATTCAAAGCGATGCCGGCGGTTCTTGTCTTATTTGCCGGTGCGGTCCACATTAACGCCCATGAGCGATACACCCAAGCGTGGCCGCAAGTCTCGGGAGGGGCCCAATCGCCCCGGGTCGATGGTACGGAAGATCCCCGCCGGCGACGACCGTTTGCGCCTGGTCTGCCCCGACTGCGGTTACATCGTCTATGAAAACCCCAAGGTCGTCGTCGGCTCCGTCGTCACCCTGGACGGCAAGATCCTTTTGTGCAAGCGCGAGATCGGTCCGCGCCGGGGCTACTGGACCCTGCCGGCCGGGTATCTGGAACTCGATGAAACGACCGAGCACGGGGCGGTAAGGGAAGCCATGGAAGAGGCTTCGGCGCGTATCGAGATCCTGACATTGCTGGCGGTCTACAACATCCGGCGTATCAGCCAGGTCCAGTTGATCTACCGGGCCAGGCTGTTGTCGCCCGATATCGCGCCGGGGCCGGAGAGCCAGGAGGTCGAATTGTTCGCCTGGGACGATATCCCGTGGTCCGATATCGCCTTTCCCTCGGTCCATTGGGCGCTCAATCATCACCGCGAGGTCGGCGACCGGACCGTCTTTACGCCCCGCACCAATCCGCCGGACGAAACCGGAGATTACTAAGAATCAGCGGGTGAGGCCGAGGAGGGCGCGGGCGAAATCTTCGGCCTCGAACGGGCTGAGATCGTCGATGCCCTCGCCGACGCCGATGGCGTGAACCGGAATATTGAATCTCTTCGCCAGCGCCACCAGGACGCCGCCCCTGGCCGACCCGTCGAGCTTGGTGACGATCAGGCCGGTGACGCCGGTGATGTCGCGGAAGACCTCGACCTGGGCGTGGGCGTTCTGTCCCGTCGTGGCGTCGAGCACCAGCAGGCAACTCTGTGGCGCCGCCGCGTCGAGTTTCTTGAGCACGCGGATGATCTTCTCCAGCTCGGCCATGAGATCGGCCTTGTTCTGCAGCCTTCCCGCGGTGTCGACGAGCAAGACATCGGTGCCCTCCGCCCGCGCCCGCTTGAAGGCGTCGAAGGCGAGAGCGGCGGCGTCACGGGCGTCGTCGCGGGCGTAGACCTCGGCGCCGGCGCGCTCTCCCCATAGGCGCAACTGGTTGACCGCCGCCGCCCGGAAGGTGTCGGCCGCCGCCAGCATCACCGATTTTCCTTGGCCCCTGAACTGGTGCGCGAGCTTGCCGATGGTCGTCGTCTTGCCCGACCCGTTGACGCCGACGACCAGGATCACGTGGGGCTTGGCCAATGGATCGAGGATGAGCGGCACCGCCACCGGCGCCAGGATTTCGGCGATGTCCCCGGCCAACGCCGCGCGCACTTCATCGGCGCCCATGTCCCGGTCGAAGCGCTCGCGGGCGAGACGGGCGGTGAGCGCCGACGCCGTCGCTGGGCCGAGATCGGCGGCGATCAGCAGATCGTCAAGCTTCTCCAAAGTCTCGTCATCGAGCCGGGAGCGGGTGAAGATATCGGTGATGCCTTGGGCGAGCTTCGATGAGGTACGGCTAAGGCCGGCGCCCAGGCGGTCGAGCCAGCCGCTCTTGGCTTCGCCGGCGTCGGCATTCATGGCACCTGCCGGGCGATGAGCCGGCCGCCCTTGACCCCGGTGATCACGGCCTTGACGATGCTCCCCATGGCGATTGCGGGATCGAGGCTGACCGGCGCGTAATGTTCGCTGCGTCCGGTGCCCGGGCTCTCCACCAGGACTTCGGCGGTGGCGCCGATCCGGCTGATGAGGAAGCGATCGAGCGCGTCTTCGCCGCAAGCGCGCAAGCGCGCCGCCCGGCGTTTGCGAATCTCGGGCCGGACTTGGGGCATCGCCGCCGCCGGCGTCCCCGGCCGGGCGGAAAACGGGAAGACGTGAAGGTAGGTCAGCCCCGAGGCCGCGATCAGGTCATGGGTGTTCTCGAACATCTCCTCGGTCTCGGTCGGGAAACCGGCGATCAGATCGGCGCCGAAGACGATGCCGGGGCGAAGGGCGCGAACGGCGCGGCAGAAGGCAATGGCCTGGGCGCGGCTGTGCCGGCGCTTCATGCGCTTGAGGATCATGTCGTCGCCCGACTGCAGGCTGAGATGGAGGTGCGGCATCAGCCGCTCCTCCGTCGCGATCAATTCCAGAAGATCATCGTCCACCTCGGCCGGATCGAGGGAAGATAATCGCAGGCGCTTGAGTTCCGGCACCGCCGCCAGCAGCCGGCGCGCCATCTGGCCGAGCGTCGGTTGTCCGGGAAGATCGGCGCCGTAGGCGGTGATGTCGACGCCGCTGAGCACGACCTCCCGGTAGCCGCGCTGAACGAGCTTGCGCGTCTGGGCGACAACCTCGCCCATGGGGACGGAGCGTGAATTGCCCCGGCCGAAGGGGATGATGCAAAATGTGCAGCGGTGATCGCAGCCCTGCTGAACCTGGACGAAGGCGCGGGCGCGGCCCTCGAAGCCCTCGATCAGGTGACCGGCGGTCTCGCTGACCGAGGAGATGTCGTTGACCCGGACCCTGGGCCCGTCGTTCGGCAGGAAGCTCTCGGGCCTGAGCTTTTCTTCGTTGCCGAGGACTTGGTCGACCTCCGCCATGGCGGCGAACTTGGCGGGGTCGATCTGGGCGGCGCAGCCGGTGACGATGATGCGCGCCGTCGGCCTCTCGCGCCGGGCCTTGCGGATCGCCTTGCGGGCCTGGCGCTCGGCCTCCGCGGTGACGGCGCAGGTGTTGACGATGATGGTGTCGGTGAGCCCGGCGTTCTTCGCATGGGCGCGGATGACTTCGGACTCATAGGCGTTCAGGCGGCAGCCGAAGGTGATCAGCGTCGGCTCGGAGGCGCGCGCGCGCGCTTTGCGTGCCTCGAAGCCGCTCATCGCGCCGGCTCCGCCGATAGCAGCGATGGATCCAGCGTGGCGGTGAAACTGACGGCGACGGGCCCGGTCATCAGCACGTGGCCGTCGGCTTCGCGCCATTCGATCGTCAGCGACCCGCCGTCGAGTATCGTCCTCGCCTGGCGCCCGATGAGCCCCCGCCGGTGCCCGGACACCACCGCCGCCGAGGCGCCGGTGCCGCACGCCCTGGTGATGCCGGCGCCCCGTTCCCAGACGCGGAGCCTGATCTCGCCGGGTCCGATCACCTGGGCGATGCCGATATTGGCGCGCTCCGGGAACATCTTGTGATGCTCGAGCGCCGGCCCCAGCGCCTCGAGGTCGACCGCTTCGGCGTCGTCGACGAAGAAGGTGACGTGGGGATTGCCCATGGAGCACGCCGCCGGGTCCCTCAACGGCCCCAACTGGAGCGGCAGATGCAGGGTATCGGCGGCCTCGCGCAAGGGGATGTCCCGCCATTCGAAGCGCGCCGGCCCGAGATCGAGCATGACGCCGTCGTCGCGGCGTTGCGCCGCAAGCACCCCGGCCTCGGTCTCGATCGCCGCCCGGTCCTCGCCGCTTTCCTTCATCAACAGCGCCGCGACGCAACGCGCGGCGTTGCCGCAGGCCGCGCTGACGCCGCCGTCGGCGTTGCGGATGCGCATGAAAGCCCCGGCGCCGTTGGCCTTCGCGGGTTCGAGCACGATCAGTTGATCGCACCCCACCCCGGTGCGCCGGTCGGCGATGGCGCGGGCATCTTCGGCGGTGATCGCCACCGGCGCGCCTCGTGCGTCGATGACGACGAAATCGTTGCCGAGGCCGTGCATCTTGATGAAAGAAATCCCGCTCATACCGGGCCTTATATGGCGTCAGGCGCCAAATACGCAAACGGATTCAGTCGGCCTGGCGTATCTCAGGCCGCCAGCACGGAGGCGTGGCCGGCGGCGCCATAGGCGAGGATACGCTCGTCCCGGGTCACCAACGTCGCGTCCCCGACCCTCGCGGTCGCCACGATCAGGCGGTCCGCAAGATCGTTGTGGAACGTGCCCGGCAGTTGGCAGCTCTCGACGGCGATCTCCGGGGTCAGCGGCGCCAGGGCGAGGCCGGGCGCGGAAAGTGCCTCCTTCACCCACTGCGCGCAAGGCTTCGCCAGCACGATCCGGCCCTTGGCCTCGATCATCGCCACCTCCCAGACCGAGATCGCGGCGACCAGAACCGAACCGGCCGCCGCCGCGCGTTCGATGGCGGCCAAGGCGTCGGCCCCGAGCTCGGGATCGCCGTTCACCAGCCAGATCCATACATAGGTGTCGAGGAGCAGCCCCCGGACCGAGTTATTCATCGGCCTCCCAGGTGACGCCGAGCGGCTCGATGATGTCGCCTTTGACGATCACCGAGCCCTTGAGAAAACCGAACAATGCGGGCGGCTCGTCATCCGCCGGCACCAGCCTGGCGACCGGTTTCCCCCTCTTGGTGATGGTGACCGACGTTCGCCGCGAACGAACCTCGTCCATCAATTTCAGGCAGCGCGCCTTGAATTCGCCCGCCGGAATCCGTCGCTCCGTGGGTTTCATGTTATCACCATGGTCATAAGACTATGGTCATTATACTTCCAGAACGGCCGAATTGGCAAGCTTTGCAGCCGGCTTTTCCCGCTTGGTCGCCGCCGCCAAAGGCCCCGGTGCCCTTGACACTGCCACCCCGCCGCGCCTACATTCCGCCCGCCCAACAACATACGGCACCTTTGCCTTCCCCGAGGCCGGTTTGGCGTGATCGAAGGGGAGGGCCGCCAGTCCGCGAGTTTCGCGCGCTGGCGCCATCGGTGTTGAGCGGTATGGAACCATGTTCGACAGTTTGAGCGACCGGCTTGGCGAGGTGTTCACGCGCCTGGGGAGGCGCGGGGCGCTGAGGGAAAGCGACGTGACGGCGGCGCTGCGCGAGGTCCGCGTCGCGCTTCTCGAGGCCGACGTGGCGTTGCCGGTGGTCGAGGACTTCATCGAAGCCGTCGGCCAAAGGGCGGTGGGCGAGGAGGTCTTGCGCTCCGTCACGCCGGCCCAGATGGTCGTCAAGATCGTCAAAGACCAGCTGACCGAGGCGCTTGGCGCCGAGGCGTCGGCGCTCGATCTCGCCGTCACCCCGCCGGCGGCGATCCTCATGGTCGGCCTGCAGGGCTCGGGCAAGACGACGACGACGGCGAAGCTCGGTCTCTGGCTCACCAACAGGGAGAAGAAGAAGGTGCTGTTGGTGTCCACCGACACCCAGCGCCCGGCCGCCCAGGAACAGCTTCAAGTGCTGGCGGACCAGGCGGGGCTGAGGTTTATGTCCGTCATCGCCGGCGAGACGCCGCGCCAGATCGCCAGGCGCTGTATGGTGACCGCCAGGCTCGAGGGTTTCGACGTGGTTATCGTCGACACCGCCGGGCGTCTTCATGTCGATGAGGCGCTGATGGACGAGGCCGCGCAGTTGCGCGACATCGTGAACCCGGCCGAGACCCTGCTCGTCGCCGACGCCATGATCGGCCAGGACGCGGTCAACGTCGCCAAGCGGTTCGATGAACGCGTCAAGCTGACCGGCATCATCCTCACCCGCGTCGATGGCGATGCGCGCGGCGGCGCGGCGCTCAGCGCGCGCGCCGTCACCGGCTGTCCGATCAAGCTGATCGGCGTCGGCGAGGGGCTGGACGCGCTCGAGGAGTTCCATCCCGACCGCATCGCCTCGCGCATCCTCGGCATGGGCGACGTGGTGACGCTGGTCGAGAAGGCGGCCGAGAGCATCGAGGTGGAAGAGGCCGAGAGGCTCGCCGCCAGGATGAGGAAAGGCGCCTTCGATTTCAACGACATGCGCGCACAATTGCGCCAGCTCGGCAAGATGGGCGGCATCGAGTCCATGTTGGGGATGCTGCCCGGCGCCGGACGGATGAAGGCGCAACTGGCCGGGCAGAAGGTCGATGAGCGCATCCTCGTCACCCAGGGCGCCATCATCGATTCCATGACCGTGGCCGAGCGGCGAAACGCCAAACTCTTGAACGCGTCGCGCAAACGCCGCATCGCCCAGGGCTCGGGCACCAGCGTTCAGGAAATCAACCGGCTGATCAAGCAGTACAAGGACACCAACCGGATGATGAAGAAGATCTCCAAGTTGGGTAAGAAGGGCCTGATGCGCCACCCCATGGCCGGCCTCTTGCCCCACTGATATACCGCTATAGGGAACGACCCGTCACCACCCGAATATCGCCATTGGAAAACAGGAGAAGCACACCGATATGTCATTGAGAATCAGATTGTCCCGGGGCGGCGCCAAGAAGCGCCCGTTCTACCGCATCGTTCTGGCGGACTCGCGCTCCCCGCGGGACGGCCGCTTCATCGAGAGACTCGGCACCTTCGACCCGATGGTGGCCAAGGACCACCCCAAGCGCCTGGTGCTCAAGGAAGAGCGCATCAAGTACTGGCTGTCGCGGGGCGCCAAGCCCAGCGACCGGCTGGCCCGGTTCCTCGGCGCGGCGGAGATCATCCCGATGCCGCCGATCCCGGACAACCCGATCAAGAGCCGGCCCAAGGCCAAGGCCCAGGAGCGCATGAAGGAGGCGGAAGAGGCGAAGAAGGCGGCGGCGGAGGCGCCGCCACCCGAGGAAGCCCCGGCGGAGGAAGCGGCCAAGGAAGAAGCTCCGGCGGAAGAGGCGCCGGCGGAAGAGACCCCGGCCGAGGAAGCGGCCAAGGAAGACGCCGCGCCCGAGGAGGCTGCGGCGGCGGAAGAGACCCCGGCCGAGGAAGCGGCCAAGGACGAAGCACCGGCGGAAGAGGCGCCCGCGGAAGCAGCCCCGGCGGAGGAAGCGGCCAAGGAAGACGCCGCGCCCGAGGAGGCTGCGGCGGCGGAAGAGACCCCGGCCGAGGAAGCCGCCAAGGAAGAGACCCCGGCCGAGGAAGCCGCCAAGGAAGAGGCCCCGGCCGAGGAAGCCGCCAAGGAAGAGGCCCCGGCCGAGGAAGCGGTGAAGGAAGAGGCCGCGCCCGAGGAAACGGCCGCCGGAGAAGCCCCGGCCGAGGAAGCGGTGAAGGAAGAAGCCGCGCCCGAGGAAACGGCGGCCGAGGAGAAGGCGCCGGACAAGAAGAAACCCGCCGCCAAGGAAGCGGCCGAGGGCGAGGAGAAGGAGACTTAGGAGATCTCGATGGGAAACGCCATGATGGCCCGCAAAGCGAACACGCCCGCCAAGCCTTCCGCCTCCCCCCGGGTCTGCCTCGGTGTGATCACCAAGGCCCACGGGACCAGGGGCGAGGTGCGCATCCGGAGCTACACCGAGGACGCCCGAGCGGTGGCGGCCTACGGCCCGGTGACGGATGAGGCCGGAGGCCGGTCGATGACGGTCAAAATATTGGACGCATCGAACGGCGGGGTGATCGCCCGGATCGAGGGGGTGGAGGACCGCACCCAGGCGACGGCGCTGAAGGGGACGAAGCTCTACGTGCCGCGCTCGGCCCTACCTGACCCTGGAGACGACGAGTTCTACCATTGCGACCTCATCGGGCTTCGGGCCGAACTCGTCGGCGGCGGCGCATTGGGGACGGTGATCGCGGTTCACAATTACGGCGCCGGTGACGTCATCGAAATCACCAGGCCCGGCAGGAAGGCCCCGGTGCTTTTGCCTTTCACCCACGCCGTCGTGCCGGTGGTCGATACAGAGGCGGGCTGGATCAAGGTCGACCTGCCCCAAGGTGTCCTCGGCGCGCGTGACGGGGATGACATGGATGTGCCGGTGCCGGCCAGCGGCGAGATCAAAACCGCCCGGCGCGCCAAGGGAGAGAGGAATTGAGCGCCAAGGCCGAAAAGCCGGTCTGGACCGCCAGGGTCCTGACCCTGTTCCCGGAGATGTTCCCGGGGCCGCTCGACCATTCGATCGCCGGCAAGGCGCTGGAAGACGGCGTCTGGGCACTGGAGACGGTCGATTTGCGTGACTTTGCCGGTGACAAGCACCGCACGGTCGACGATGCCCCCTTCGGCGGCGGCCCGTCCATGGTGCTGCGCCCCGACGTCGTCGACGCGGCGCTTCGGGCCACCAACGGGACTCGTGGGCCGATGATCTACCTCAGCCCCAAGGGCCGGCTGCTCGACCAGGCGAGGGTGCGCGAGATCGCCCAGGCGCCCGCCGTCACCCTGCTATGCGGGCGCTATGAGGGTGTCGATGAACGGGTGATCGAGGCGCGGGGGCTCGAGGAAGTCAGCCTCGGCGACTTCGTGCTGTCCGGCGGCGAGCCGGCGGCGATCGCGCTGATCGACGCCTGCGTCAGGCTGCTGCCCGGCGTCCTCGGCAACGCCCTGTCCCTGGTCGAGGAAAGCTTCGAGCGCGGCCTGCTCGAATACCCCCATTACACCCGGCCCCAGGACTGGCGGGGCCGGAAGGTGCCGGAAACGCTGCTTTCCGGTCATCACGAGAAGATCCGCGCCTGGCGTCTCGCCGAAGCGGAGAAGATCACGCGTGAACGACGCCCGGATTTGTGGGCGCGCTATACCACCGGGAATCGTTAACCGCCCACCACGATGGGCCTCAATCGAAGGTAAGTGCCATGAATATCATTGAACAGCTCGAAAACGAGCAGGTCGCCAAGCTGACGGCCGAACGCCCGGTGCCGAAATTCGGTCCCGGCGATACGGTGCGGGTCCTGGTCAAGGTTGTCGAAGGCAGCCGCGAGCGCGTCCAGACCTTCGAGGGCGTTTGCATCGCGCGCTCGAACGACGGGCTGAACTCGTCGTTCACGGTGCGCAAGATATCCTATGGCGAAGGGGTGGAACGCGTCTTCCCGCTGTATTCACCGAACATCACCGAGATCCAGGTGGTGCGCCGGGGCGCGGTGCGCCGGGCGAAGCTCTACTATCTGCGCGGCCTGACCGGCAAGCGGGCCCGCATCGCCGAAAAGGTCGACCACCGCGTTACCAGGCGCAAGGGCAAGGGCAAGGCGGCGGCCGCGAAATTGGCGAGCGAAACCGAAGAGGCGCAAACCGTCGCCGCCGACACCGCCGTGGCGCCGGCGCCCGATGCCAAGAAGGGTGGAGAGGACAAGGGTAAAAAGAAGCTCAAGCTCTGGGGCAGGAAGAAAGACAAAGCGAAAGCCAAGGGCGAAGACGGCGCGAAAACCCCGGACGAAGGCAAGGAAAAGAGTAAGGGCAAGGGCGAGAAGTCCTGACGCCCCGCCGTCTTCCTGCCATGGACGGCCGGCGACCCAAGGGAGAACCGTATCGATGACCAAACCGCGTACCCTGTTCGACAAGATCTGGCAGAGCCATCTCGTCGATGTGTCCGATGACGGCACCTGTCTCATCTATATCGACCGCCATCTGGTCCACGAGGTCACCAGCCCCCAGGCCTTCGAGGCGCTTAGGCTGAGCGGGCGCAAGGTGCGCCGGACCGAAGCGATCCTCGCGGTCTGCGATCATAATGTGCCGACCACCGACCGGGCCAAGGGCATCGAGGAAGAGGAATCGCGCATCCAGGTGGAGACCCTGGAGAAGAATTGCGCCGAGTTCGGCATTCCCTACCTGCCGCTTCTCGATCTCCGCCAGGGCATCGTCCACATCATCGGTCCCGAGCAGGGCTTCACCCTGCCGGGAACGACCATCGTCTGCGGCGATTCCCACACCGCCACCCACGGCGCTTTCGGGGCGCTCGCCTTCGGCATCGGCACCTCCGAGGTCGAGCATGTGCTGGCGACCCAGACGCTGATCCAGAAACCGGCCAAGAACATGCGCATCACCGTCAACGGCGCGCCCCATCCCGGGGTCGGGGCCAAGGATTTCATCCTCGCCATCATCGGCGAGATCAGCGCCGCCGGCGGCACCGGCCATGTCATCGAATATGCCGGCGACGCCATCCTCGGCCTGTCCATGGAAGGACGCATGACGGTCTGCAACATGTCGATCGAGGCCGGCGCCAGGGCCGGACTGGTGGCGCCCGACGAGACCACCTTCGACTATCTCAAGGGCCGTCCGATGGCGCCAAGCGGCGCCGATTGGGACCACGCCGTGGCCCACTGGCGGACGCTGCCGTCGGACGCCGACGCAACTTACGACACCGAGGTGACGATCGAGGCCGCCGATATCGCGCCGCAAGTCACCTGGGGCACCAGTCCCGAGAACGTGCTGCCGATCACCGGCGTGGTCCCCGACCCGGCGGACGAGGCCGATGAGGGCCGCCGCGGTTCGATGGAGCGCTCGCTCGAATATATGGGGCTCGAGCCGGGAACACCGCTCCGGGAAATCGCCATCGACACCGCCTTCATCGGGTCGTGCACCAATTCCCGCATCGAGGATCTCAGGGCCGCGGCAATGGTGGCCAAGGGCCGCAAGGTGGCGGCGGGGGTGCGGGCGCTGGTCGTGCCCGGTTCCGGCCTGATCAAGCAACAGGCGGAGGACGAAGGGCTCGACAAGATCTTCACCGAGGCCGGGTTCGAATGGCGCGAGGCGGGTTGCTCGATGTGCCTCGCCATGAACCCCGACAAGCTGGCGCCCGGCGAGCGCTCGGCCTCCACGTCGAACCGCAATTTCGAGGGCCGTCAGGGCCCCGGCGGACGCACCCATCTGATGAGCCCGATCATGGTCGCCGCCGCCGCCATCGCCGGCCACCTGACCGATGTCCGCGATTTCGATTGAGGACGAAAAAGATGGAAAAATTCACCAAGCTGACGGGGGTCGCCGTGCCCTTTCCGATGATCAACATCGATACCGACAAGATCATCCCGTCGCGCTGGCTCAAGACCATCAAGCGCACCGGCCTCGGCGTCGGGCTGTTCGAATCGGTGCGCTATAACGACGACGGTTCGGAGGTGCCCGACTTCATCCTCAACAGGCCGCCTTACCGTGACGCCAAGATCCTGGTCGCCGGCGCCAATTTCGGCTGCGGCTCGAGCCGCGAGCACGCCATCTGGGCGCTGCTGGATTTCGGCATCCGCTGCGTCATCGCCACCGAGGTCGCCGACATCTTCGCCACCAACGCCGCCAAGAACGGCATCCTCATCGTCAAGCTGCCCCAGGGGGAAGTCGACAAGCTGATGGCGGACGCCGAGCTCGGCGAGAACGGGCGCCTGGCGATCGACCTCGAGGCCGGGGAGATCTCCCGCCCCGATGGCGAGACCATCGCGTTCGAGATCGATCCCTTCGTCAAGCATTGTCTGTTGAACGGGCTCGACGACATCGCGCTGACCCTGGCGAAGGTGGACGCCATCGAGTGCTTCGAGGACCAACAAAAAGCGTCCCAACCCTGGCTTTACGCCTAATACCAAAAAGAGAGAACATGGCCGCCAACAGAAACCTCTTGATGCTTCCGGGCGACGGCATCGGGCCCGAGGTGGTCGGCGAGGTCAGACGGGTGATGGACTGGTTCGCCCGCCGCCGCGCCGTTTCCTTCGACGTCACCGAGGGTTTGGTCGGCGGCTGTTCCTATGACGCCCATGGCACGCCGTTGACGGACGGGACCTTGGAGCAGGCGCAAAACGCGGATGCGGTGCTGCTCGGCGCCGTCGGCGGGCCGAAATGGGAAAGCCTGCCGTTCGACGACCAGCCGGAGCGCGGCCTGCTGCGCCTGCGCAAGGAGTTGGATCTTTTCGCCAACTTGCGCCCGGCGATCGTTTTCGACGCCCTGGCGGAGGCATCGAGCCTGAAGACCGAGCTGGTGAGGGGCCTCGACATCCTGATCCTGCGCGAGCTCACCGGCGGCATCTATTTCGGCGAGCCGCGCGGCATCGAGACGCTGCCCGACGGCTCCCGGCGGGCGGTCAACACACAGGTCTACACCACGGCGGAGATCGTCCGCGTCGGCCGCGTCGCCTTCGAGCTCGCCCGCAAGCGCCAGAACCGGGTGTGCTCGGTGGACAAAGCCAACGTCATGGAAAGCGGCGTGCTGTGGCGCCAGGAGATGGGGAAGCTCCATGACGAGGAATACGCCGACGTCGAGCTCAGCCACATGTACGCCGACAACTGCGCCATGCAACTGGTGCGCGACCCCAAGCAGTTCGATGTCATCGTCACCGACAATCTGTTCGGCGACGTGCTGTCCGATTGCGCCGCCATGCTGACGGGCTCGCTCGGCATGCTGCCGTCCGCCTCCCTCGGCGCGGTGGACGAGAGCGGACGGCGCAAGGCGATATACGAGCCGGTCCACGGCTCGGCCCCGGACATCGCCGGCAAGGGCCTGGCCAATCCCCTGGCGACGATCCTGAGCTTCGCCATGATGCTGCGCTACTCCTTCGACCTCGCCGAGGACGCGGCGCTGATCGAGCGCGCCGTCGACGATCTGCTCGGCGCCGGCTATCGCACGGCGGACATCATGCAGCCGGGCGCCGAACGGACATCGACGTCGGCCATGGGCGAGGCGGTGGTGGCGGGTCTCGAGAAGTTGGCGGGGTGAGGGGTTCGAACTCGAAGCGCCCAAACTCGGCCAACAGCCCGCGGCGCTGGGCGTCGTTCCCGCGGCCGGTGGATCTAATACAACCCTGGGAGCAGCCCTTACAACCCCTGACACAAATTCCGCTACAACGCTTTAGGCCAGTATTGCCTTCCCTCATTTCGCTAAGATTGTATAATATCTCTGTCGTCTAAGAGATGGTGGAACCCATGGCATCAAAGAAAGTCACGGCGAAGCGGACGAGGCGAAGAGCCTATGGAAGAGGAAAAAGAAAAGCTGCGGCTCGGGTAGTTTCTCCGGAGAAGGGTGCTGAATTGAAATACAGGGTCACTCAACAGGCACCGCAGGCACCCAGCATTAGCCTAGACAAGATCAAAGAGGCGATACTCTCCACCACTTAGACCCGGCGTAGGTTATGGCTTCCGATGACTACGAGCTGAGTGTCTTCGTAAATTGTCCATTTGACCGGAAGTACAAATCGACCCTTTTCCCGGCGATCCTTTTTACGATCTACGATTGTGGTCTCAAGGCGCGTAGCGCCTTGGAGGCGGACACGGCTACTTCTGGCCGGCTGGAAAAAATCTTTGCAATCGTAAAGTCGAGTAAATACGGAATCCATGACATCTCACGGACAGGATTAGATCGAGAAACCCGTTTACCACGCTTCAATATGCCCTTTGAGCTCGGTATATTTCTTGCCGCACAGAAATATGGGGCGGGTCGCCAGAAAGAGAAAATTTGCTTGATTCTCGACAAGGAAGGTTATCGATACCATAAATTTATTTCCGACATTAAGGGCCTGGATATCAGCGCGCACTACAACAAGATTGATTCCGCCATCAGGCGGGTTCGTGACTGGCTCAACGATGACAAGCCACAAGGCGTCATGTTGCCAGGACATATACGGATATCGAACAGGTATGAGACGTTTCGAAGGCAACTGCCGCGGGCTGCCAAGAAGGCGGGCCTAGACCCGACCGACCTTCGATTCAATGATATCGCGAACTTTGTCAGTAAGTGGATTGAATTGAATCCAAAAGACTGAACCTCAAGGCTGCGTCCTTCACGGCGGGACGCGTGTGAGCATCTACGGCGCCCCTGTGCCGAGCATCATTGGCGTGGCGCCCTGTATCCGACTAACCTGCTCCACCTTCGGCAAACATGTCGGATTTTCGAAACCGGCCCTAGTCGATCCCGTGCTTTTCGAGCTCTCGCCGGAGCCGGGCGGTGAGCAGGAGTGCGACCATGCGCAGATCGCTGATCAGCGAGAACCAGGGATGCTTGAAGGTCTCGGGCGTATTGTGCTCGACTAGAAGGTGGGAGAGCCAGGCGAAGCCGTAGCCGACGACAGGCGCCGCGGCGATAAGCCGCCAATCGGCGATGGTGGCGCCGGCGCCAAGCAGCGCCAGGCCGCCGATGGTGCCGATCGCGTGCAGGGCGCGGGTCAGCGGCCGTTTGTGCGCCCTGAGATAGTCGGGCCAGAAATCCGAGTAGGGCAGGGTCGGCGAGGGCATTTCTCATCTTCCCGTGGCAGGGCCCTGTGGGCAGGTACCTATGGTATAAGTCATCGCCACCAGGGCCATAGCCAGAGCGGATAGATAGGACATGGGATACAAGATCGCCGTCGTCGGCGCCACCGGCAATGTCGGGCGCGAAATGATTTCCATCCTCGCCGAGCGGGACTTCCCCGCCGACGAGGTGGTGGCGTTGGCGTCGTCCAAGTCGGTGGGCAAGGAAATCTCTTTCGGCGAGCGCAAGATCCTCAAGGTGAAGGCGCTCGACAGCTTCGATTTCAAGGGCTGCGACATCGCGCTGTTCTCGGCCGGTGCCGCTATCGCCAAATCGCGAGCGCCGAAGGCGGCGGAGGCGGGCTGCATCGTCATCGACAACTCGTCCTGCTTCCGCACCGACCCGGACGTGCCGTTGGTGGTGCCCGAGGTCAACGCCCATGCCATCGAGGGCTATCGCAACCGCAACATCATCGCCAACCCCAACTGTTCGACCATCCAGTTGGTCGTGGCGTTGAAGCCGCTCCACGATCTGGCGACGATCGAACGCGTGGTGGTCGCCACCTACCAGTCCACCTCGGGCGCCGGGAAGGCGGCGATGGATGAGCTCTTCACCCAGACGCGGGGGATCTACGTCAACGATCCGATACGCAAGGAGCAGTTCACCAAGCAGATCGCGTTTAACGTCATTCCCCATATCGACGTGTTCATGAAGGACGGTTCGACCAAGGAGGAATGGAAGATGGGGGTCGAGACCGCCAAGGTCCTCGATCCCGCCATCAAGGTCGTCGCCACCTGCGTGCGCGTTCCCACCTTCATCGGCCACGCCGAAGCCGTCAATATCGAGTGCGCGGCGCCGATAAGCGTCAGAGCCGCGCGCGCCGCCCTCAGGGAGGCGCCGGGGATCACCGTCATCGATCGCCGCGCCGACGAGGGATACGTGACGCCCGAGGAAATCGCCGGCGAGGACATGGTTTTCGTCTCGCGCATCCGCGCCGATGAGACCGTCGCCAATGGCCTCAGTCTCTGGGTGGTGGCCGACAATCTGCGCAAGGGGGCGGCGCTCAACGCCGTGCAGATCGCCGAGGAACTGGTCCGCGTCCATCTTCGCAAGGCGGCATGAGACCCGCCGTGGCCGCCGGACCCCGGCGATCCGGCCGCCATCGAATCGCATCGATATGACCGGTTAGTACACTGGCGCTTGCCCTCGGGCGGTTCCGTCGTTTAGGCTTGGTAAATTCAGGACCGAGACAAGGTGGGGGTGATGCTCCGGTTTCTCGCCGTTTTCCTGTTGGCCTTCGGTTTCGCCGGCCAGGCGTTGGCGGACGCGGAAAGGGACTACAAGAGGGGGTTTGAGGCCGCCGGACGGGGCGACTTCCAAAGGGCCATCGCCTTTTATACCGCCGCCATTCGCCAAAGCCCGAACTTCGCCGCCGCTTATTACGCCCGCGGCCACGCCCAAAGCCAGCTCGGCGATCATTACCAGGCGCTGCAGAACTACCTGAAGACGATCGCGCTCAAGCCCGACGCCGCCAACGCTTATTATGCCCGTGGCAACGCCTACGGCTATATGGGCGACGACAAAAGGGCGATCTCGGATTATTCGCGGACGATCGTGCTCAAGCCCGAATATGCCGCCGCCTATTACGCGCGGGGCAACGCCTTCGGCCGCATCGGCGAGCACGGTCGCGCGGTGGCGGATTTCTCCAAGGTCCTTCAGCTCGGTTGGGGCATGGCGGCCGCCTATTGGGCCCGCGGCGATGCCTTCAGCCGGCTTGGCAAGCACCAGCAGGCGATCGAGGATTACGGCAAGACGATTGGGCTCGATCCCACCTTTTCCGCCGCTTATTTCGACCGTGGCAACGCCTATGGCCGGTCGGGTGAACTCGCGCGGGCGATAGAGGACTACACCCGGATCATCCATCTCAAGCCCGACCATTACGGCGCCTACTTCGCGCGGGGCAACACCTTCAGGGTCCAGGGCGCTTATGACGCCGCCCTCAATGACATGAACGCCGCGATCCGCCTCAGGCCGAATCACTTTCAGGCCTACATGGCCCGTGGTTACGTCTTTTCCCTCAAGAAACTCTACGACCGGGCGATCAGGGACTATTCCCAGTCCATCCGCCTCAACCCCGATCACTTCACGATCTACATCAACCGTGGCGTCGCCTACCGCGCCTCCAAGAACTTGAACTTTGCCCTCAAGGATTTCCGGACGGCGTTGAGTCTCAAACCCGAGCACCCCGGCGCCCATTACAATTTGGCGCTGACCTATCTCGATATGCGCCGGTTCGGCAGCGCCATCGAGGCGTTCAACCGGGCCATTCAGTTGCAGCCGAAACCCTTGTGGTTCCACTATTACCGCCGTGGTCTCGCCTATGAAGCGCAAAAAGACCACGCCCAAGCGGCGGAAGACTTCAAGAAAGCCTATGGGCTGGAACCCACCCGCCCCGAACTTCAGGCCAAGATGAAAGCGCTGGCGCCGGCGCCGTGATGGCGCGGAAATTTCGCCGCCTTTCCTTCATCCCGCCATATCGACGCCGATCAGCGATACTAGCAGCACGAGCCCGAAACCGAGGATAACGACCCCCGAGAAGCGGCCGACCCAAAGTGCGCTGCTATCGTCGAGGCGCTTATGGAAGATCCCGGAGATCGAGGTCAAAAGCACCCACCAGAGGCCCGAGCCGATGAATACCCCCGCTACCAGGGCGATGCCCCAGCCCATCTGTTCCCTGACCTCGGCGATGGAGATGGCGGCGAATATGGCGACGAAGGATAGGATGGTGAGAGGGTTGGTGACGGTGACGAGGAAGGTGGAGACGAAGATGCGGAACAATTGATCGCGCTTGGGCGCCGCCGGGTTCGGCGCCCGGCGGTTCAACAGCGCGCGGACCCCGATGACGCAAAGGACGGCGCCGCCAAAGCCGCGGAGCGGCATCTGGTAGTTGATCAACTCGGCGGCGAGGAAGCCCAATCCGAAGGCGGCGATGCAACCGTACAGAGTATCGGCGATGGCGGCGCCAAGGCCGGTGACGAATCCGAATATCTTGCCATGGATAATGGTCCGGTGGATGCACATCATGCCAACCGGACCGACCGGCGCCGCGATGACGAAGCCGACGGCGATTCCCTTGAGAAAGAATAAAGTGGTGTCCATTTCCGTGGGTGCCGTGAGGGAACCGATACGCCCTGCGCTTCATATATCAGCGCCGGCCCCGAAACAACAGCCGGCCCGGATAGTGCTCTAAAGGATGACGCCGCCTCACCGCGGCTTGGCGAGGCCAAACGCAAAAGACCCACGAAACTTTGTTGTCTTCTGAAATGTCTTGATATAAAAAGCGAGGCGTCAGGTGCGCTCGGCCCAAGAACCTCGCGCTTCGTGTCCGCAAGGACACACCTGACGCCTCGGGAGCCGGCCTGACTCCCAGTACGGAAAGCGGCTGAACAGAGTTACCATCTTCCGGCCAACCGCTTCCCCAGGGAGAGGTGCGATCAACTTGGGATGGTAGGGCCCCTCGCGAGGTCACTGCCCATCCGGAAGATCCGTTCTTTTACTCGACCGGCCCTTCCCGCCAGGCACCGGACCTTCCGAAGAATTTCCGCCGCCGGGCGTCGGTAGACGCCCCCTGTCGGAGGCGTTTCCCGGTGGGGCCGACCGGTCCTTGGGGAGACCGTCCTGCCCCGGAAGCGCCGGCCTCGATAAAAAGAGGCGGGTCCTCCGCCCGCCGGCCCGCCCTTATCGCTAAGAACAGACCGCCGGAACCGGGCCGCGCACCGCCGGATGGCGCCTGCGCCGCCCCCGGGCTTTCATTCCCATTGAACCACGCAAACCCAGGAGATTTCCGCGTATCGTTGGGGAACTACTCACACCGGTACTCTCTCGTACCGGGTAAAATGATTACTGTTAATCATCCGAAAAGCAATAGTAAACTATAATATTCGTCAACTTTTCTGTGCATAAAATACTCAAATGCTCACAGTTGTTACACAGCTTATCCACAACATTATCCACATTTATGGAGCGGATAAGATAAAAGACAGTAGAGATTTATCGATGCCGTGGGGAATCGGCGACTCGGCACCGGGTTTTGGCCGCCGCCGCATCGACATATGTGTAGACGACCTCGCCGAAGTCGCCGTAGACCAGGCGCAGATATTCCTTGGGGTTGTTTGGGCAGGCTATGTTGCCGCCGAGGAAGGCGATGGTCGAAGTCGGCAGCACGACCTCCCGCGGCACGCCATAGCCGCCACTCTCGGTCAAGGGCATGGCGCCCTTGAGAATTTTTCTTTCGAGCACGGGCTTGCCATAGCTTAGGGCGTGCCGGTAAACGGCGAGGTCGAGCCGGATTTCCCCTCGCATGCGATAGCGTCCCCAGGAGAAGGGCCATACCCCCGGCGGATCGTATGAGATGGCGATGAACCTCTTATTCTTGAAGACATCGACGTAATAGCCGTCCCGTGCACAGCACTCCGCAAGCCCGGCCACCAGCGAATCGAAAGTCCTTGCGTCGTCGAGCACGACCGAGAGGTCGATGTCGTCCTCCCACGCCAGAAGCCTGCCGTTCTCCCGCACCGCCCCCAGCAAGGTTCCCCCCTCGAGCCAGTGAACGACCCCCATGTCTCCGAGGCAGGAGGCGACATAGTGGCAAAGTTCCGCCATGTGCTCGCGGCAGCATGGCGCCGTGTTGAGGCCGAGGCGGTTGATGTAGAGGTTGAAGGGGCACGGCAGCGTCTCCTTGGCGCAGCCGCGCCAGTTGACGGTGCCATCGGACAGCACCAATTCGTCGATGCCGTGTTGTCTTGCAAAGCCTTCGATATCGCCATTCGCCTGAGCCTTTAGAACCGCAAGGTCATGACCGACGATGGGGTAAAGCCGTCGTCGGTCGTTCGGGCGGCGCGGCAAAAACCACACCAGCTCGATCGCCACGGCGGCGGCCAGGAGCCCCAGCAGTTTGACATTGAGGGCGGCGTAGGCGGCGATGGCGGGCGCGAGCACCCACAGGCCCGCGTAGTCCCCGTGCCTGGCCAGGAACTCGACCCACCGTGGCGCCGGGCGGAAGGCGACCGCGGGAGCGGCGATGATGCTGAACAACACGGCAATGATTCCAGCCGACACCGCCAGCGCCACCGGGTCGAGGCCGTCGGACGACACCGACACGTAGCCCACCGTGAGGGTCACCAGCCCGGCCGTGGTGAGCGACAGCGCCAAGGAAGGGGGACGCCAGTTCCGCGGATATCTCAAGAGACGGATAAATGACAGATAAGTCACCACATAGAGCGCCACGGTGATCACGAAGCTGATCGTCAAGGCGGCGGATGACACTTCGGTCAACATGTCCCAATTATCTTTCGGAATGGCGGTCACTCTGCCGGCGCCGCATGGCCTTGGGTCGATCGTTGGCCGGCAGAGTTAGCGAGAGGTGCCGAAACATACCATATCTCCACCGCCAACGTGCCCTCAAAGGCTCCGAAGCCCGCCCCTCCATCCAATGACACCCGGTGGCCTGCCCCCAGCCCAGCGCGCCATTGCCGCGATTCCGGACTATTGCGGCCGGCTCTGGTTATGGCACACTGGCGAAGGGATCGGCGGCTCACACCGGGAGACGCCGGGCGCCCGGGAGTTGGCTTAAATGGCTCCGGTTTCAGGGTCTCCGATTTCTGGGCGGCCTCGGAGAATGGAGCGCGGGAAAGGCAGGGACGCGCGATGACGGATTTAGCGCGTATCGAGATCGTTTACTGCCGCCAGTGCCGCTGGCTGCTGCGCGCGGCGTGGATGGCGCAGGAGCTTCTGAGTACTTTCGAGACCGAGCTTGGCGGCATCGCCTTGGTGCCTGGGACCGGCGGCGTCTTCGAGGTCCGCCTTGGCGACGACGTCATCTGGTCGCGCCAGGAGATGGAGAGGTTCCCCGACATCAAGGAGTTGAAGCAACTGGTCCGGGACCGGGTGGCGCCGGAGAAGGATATCGGCCACTCGGAGCCCGACGCCTAGCCGCGTCCGACCAACCGGTATCACCGTGGTGAAAACCCTTGCCAATTCGGCGCCGTCCACGGACAGCCATTTCCGGGCCATTTCCGGGCCATTTCCGGGCCATTTCCGGGCCATTCCCGGAAGCTCGCGGTGTCGGCGGAGTGAAAACAATTCCAGTGGTGGCGCCATCTGGCTATGATCGCCATGGATTTGGAGGGTGCCCGGGAAATGCCGGACGACGGGAGGCCCATGAAGATCAGCAGGCTTTGCGGCGCGCTCGGCGCCGAGGTGCGGGGCGTGGACCTGGCCCGCCTGGACGAGGCGGCGAGCGCGGCCATTCGCGACGCCTTCCATGAGCACCTGGTCCTGGTGTTCCCGGATCAGGACCTCGCCGCCGGCGCCCAGGTGGCATTCACCGAGCTGTTCGGCGCCGTCGAGCCCCACCCGCTGCGCACGCGCCGGACCGTCGACGGCTTCCCGGCGGTGCTGATCATCGAGAACCGCAAGGGCCGGCCCGGCGCGCGCAACGACTACTGGCATTCGGACATCTCCCACGCCGAACGGCCGCCGGCGGTGACGGTGCTGCACGCGATCAAGGTGACCGAGGGGCGCGGCGACACCATGTTCTGCAACATGTACCGCGCTTACGATGCGCTTTCGGAGGACCAGCGCGAGGCCTTGCGGGGCCGGCGCGCGCTGCACAGCGGCATGGCCACCTACACGCGCAGCCTGGAGCATAACGACGCCCGCGCCATCGACCGCGCCGAAGTGAAGCCGCCGCGCGCCCACCCGGTGGTGTGCACCCATCCGGTGACTCATCGCCCGATGCTGTTCGTCAACCCGCACTTCACCACCCGTATGGAAGACATGACGGAGGACGAGAGCCGTCCCCTGCTGGACAGCCTGTACGCCGCCGCCACCCGGCCCGAGAACGTCTACCGGCACCGCTGGCGGGTCGGCGACGTGGTGATGTGGGACAACCGGTGCGCCATGCACTACGCGGTCATGGACTACACCGAGGACATGGCGCGCCAACTGCACCGGACGACCGCCGCCGGCGCCGCGCCGCGCTGAGCGCCGTGGCCAGTCCCCGTCGCTCGGCCGATACGGACTGGTCATCCAAGCCTCCCGATCGTTGGAAAGCTTGAATCACATCCGGACTCAAACGATTCCATCCGGCCGGATCGTGCCCTAACCCGAATATTTTATGAAGGCGCTCCCTCAGAGCGTGTTAAGTGTTTTACTTCAAGGGTTTGGTTCGTTTGTCGAAAAGGGGCGTTTTGTACCCTCGTCCGCTGAACGGTTTTGCGCCGGCCCTGTTTGTCCAAATCGGCGCACCAAACCTCAAGCCATAGCGATGCTATGACTTTCGGCTTCGCACACCGCCTTGGACCAACATTGCTCGCCGCAAATTCCGTTCCCTTCATGAAATACCCGGGCTAACCCCCCGCCGACACCGTCCGGGCAAGGTTCCCTATTCGGCCGGATTTGCCCGCCGGACCGGGCGCCACTGGCCGGCGATATCCGCCTCGGGCGGCGGGCGGGCCGTCGCCGGGGGATCGGGCGCTGGGCGCGGTGGAGGTCGGTTTCCCCGAAGTTGACACTGAGTGGCCAGGAGTCTAAACCGGGTGCGCGGCGTCCAACATCGAGCGGCGCCGCATTCCGTCCGAGATCGTTTCTCACGGCTTCGCTGATCGCTCTCAGGGCTTCGCAAATGCCAAAGGGTAAACGTCCGCTGTCGCCTCATCTGCAGGTCTACCGGCCGCAGTTGACCTCCACCTTGTCGATATTTCACCGCATTACCGGAGTGGCGCTGTTCGCCGGCATGGCGCTGCTGGTCACCTGGCTGCTGGCCGCCGGGGCCGGGCCGGGCCCCTTCGCGGTGGCCCAGGGATTGCTGGGGTCGTGGTTTGGCATGGTGGTGCTTCTCGGGTTTTCCTTCGCGCTGTTCTTTCACCTGTGCAATGGCGTCCGCCATCTCGTCTGGGACGCCGGCTGGGGCTTCGAGTTGCCCCAGGTCTATGCTTCGGGTTGGGCGGTCGTCGTGGTGTCGGTGCTGTTGACCGGAGCGGCCTGGGCGTACGGCCTGACCATGATGGGCGGCGGATCATGAGCCCCGGTTCGGCTCCCCCCCCCGGTTCGGCCCCCCAGGGCGCCGGCCACTGGTGGGTACAGAGGCTGACCGCGATCGCCCTGGTGCCGCTGACGATCTGGTTCGTCCCCTCCATGGCGATGCTGGCCGGGAAGAGCCATGGGGCGGTCGTCGCCTGGCTCGGCGCGCCACTGAACGCCATGCTGATGGCGTCGCTGTTGGCGGTCACCTTCACCCACCTGTGGCTCGGTCTCGAGTCCATCATCGAGGATTACGTCCACGCCGGGCGCCGCCACATCGGCACCATGATCGCCATGAAGATCGCCGTCGCCGGCATGGCGCTGGCGTCATTCTTCGCCGTCGCCAAGATCGCCTTCGGCGGCTAAGCGCGATGGCGAAGTCCTACGACATCACCGATCACGACTATGACGTCATCGTCGTCGGCGCCGGCGGCGCCGGATTGCGCGCCACCCTTGGCATGACCGCGGCGGGACTGAAGACCGGATGCATCTCCAAGGTGTTCCCGACCCGCAGCCACACCGTCAGCGCCCAAGGCGGCATCGGCGCCGCGTTCGGCAATATCGAGCCCGACGATTGGCGCTGGCACATGTACGACACGGTCAAGGGTTCGGACTGGCTCGGCGATCAGGACGCCATCGAATATCTCTGCCGCCACGCCGTCGAGGCGGTGACCGAGCTCGAGCATTTCGGCGTACCCTTTTCGCGCACCGAGGATGGCAAGATCTACCAGCGGCCCTTCGGCGGCCACACGGTGGAGTACGGCAAGGCCATGGCGCACAGGGCCTGCGCCGCCGCCGACCGCACCGGCCACGCCATCCTGCAGACGCTCTACCAGCAATCCCTCAAGCACCGGGCCGAGTTCTTCATCGAGTATTTCGCCCTCGATCTGCTGATGGACGCCGAAGGCGTCTGCCGGGGGGTGATGGCGTGGAACCTGGAAGACGGGAGCTTGCATCGATTCCACGCGCAGATCACCGTGCTCGCCACCGGCGGCTACGGGCGAGCCTATTTCTCCTGCACCTCCGCCCACACCTGCACCGGCGATGGCAACGCCATGGCGTTGCGCGCCGGGCTGGCGCTGCAGGACATGGAATTCATCCAGTTCCATCCCACCGGGATTTACGGTTCGGGCTGCCTGATCACCGAAGGCGCCCGCGGCGAGGGAGGGTATCTGGTCAATTCCGAGGGCGAACATTTCATGGAGCGTTACGCGCCCACCGCCGGCGACCTGGCATCGCGGGACGTGGTCAGCCGCGCCCTCACCATCGAGATTCGCGAGGGCCGGGGCGTCGGGCCGAAAAAGGACCATATCCATCTCCACCTCGAACATCTGGACCCGGATCTGCTTCAAGAACGCCTGCCGGGGATTTCGGAAACCGCCCAGATATTCGCCGGTGTCGACGTCACCAAGGAACCGATCCCGGTCATTCCGACGGTGCACTACAACATGGGCGGCATCCCCACCAACCACCATGGCGAGGTCCTGAGGCCGACGGCCGGCGATCCGGATGCCGTGCAGCCGGGGCTGATGGCGATCGGCGAGGCGGCATCGGTTTCGGTCCACGGCGCCAACCGGCTGGGTTGCAATTCGCTTCTCGACATCGTCGTGTTCGGCCGCGCCGCCGCCCTCAGGGCGGCCGAGCTGCTGACGCCGGGTGAGGCGCACAAGCCGTTGCCCGGCGCCGCCAGCGAGGCGGTGATCGCCCGGCTGGACAGGCTTCGCCACGCCAAGGGCGCGCTCAGGACCAGCGAGATACGCCTCGATATGCAGCGCGCCATGCAGGAAAACTGCGCCGTTTTCCGCAATGCCGAGATTCTCGACGAAGGGGTCGAGAAAATCGACGCGGTGGGCGCCTCGTTCGCCGAGGTCAATGTCACGGATCGGTCGATGATCTGGAATTCCGACCTGGTCGAGACCCTGGAGCTCGATAATCTGCTGGGCCAGGCGGTGGTCAGCCTGCATTCGGCGGCGGCGCGCACCGAAAGCCGCGGCGCCCATGCGCGCGAGGATTATCCCGATCGCGACGACGAAAACTGGCTCAAGCACAGCCTCGCTGTGCGCGACGGGGAAGGCCGCGTCGTCCTCGACTACCGACCGGTCCATCTCCAGCCCTTGAGCGACGATGTCGATACCATCCCGCCCCAGGAACGGGTCTACTGAGGATCCCATGGCAGACGTTCGAAGACGAGGAAACATCAAGGCCCCGGATGATGGTTGAATTCCTGCTTCCGAGAAATTCCAGGGTCGTCAAGGGCAAGCACTTCGCCGCGCCGGCCCGCGCCCGGAACGTCAAGACCCTCAAGGTCTACCGCTGGGACCCCGACAAGGACGACAATCCCAGGCTCGACAGCTTCGAGGTCGATCTCGATGATTGCGGCGCCATGGTTCTCGACGCCCTGATCAAGATCAAGGACGAGACCGATCCCACCCTCACCTTCCGCCGTTCCTGCCGGGAAGGGGTCTGCGGCAGTTGCGCCATGAACATCGACGGGGTCAACACCCTGGCCTGCATCAAGCGGATCGAGGAGATAAAGGGCGAGGTGAAAGTGTATCCGCTGCCCCACATGGAGGTGGTCAAGGACCTGGTGCCCGACCTTGAAGGGGCTTATGCCCAGTACGCCTCGATCGAACCGTGGCTGCAGACCGAGACGCCGGCGCCCGAGGGCCGCGAACGCCTCCAGAGCACCGAGGAGCGCGAGAGGCTCGACGGCCTGTGGGAGTGCATCCTCTGCTTCTGCTGCTCCACCGCCTGCCCGAGTTACTGGTGGAACGGCGATCGCTTCCTCGGCCCCGCCATCCTGCTCCAGGCCTATCGCTGGATCGCCGATTCGAGGGACGAGGCGACGACCAAGCGGCTCGACGCGCTGGAGGATCCCTTCCGGCTCTATCGCTGCCATACCATCATGAACTGCACCAACACCTGCCCCAAGGGGCTTAATCCCGCCAAGGCGATCGCCGAAATCAAGAAACTCATATCCACCCGGCGTTAGGACTTGCATCGGCGCCGGGGCGCCGGGGCGCCGCGGCGCGCAAGGCGCGGAATCGGCCATTTCGGGCCGATATGCAGCCCCGTCATGGCTGAAAAGCAATCTTGCCAAAGGACTTGATGTTGAAGTACTAACGCCCGAACCCATGTGATGTTGGATAGGGATAATGAACGGTTTGCTCCGGGGTCCCGGCGGCGGCCGAGAGACAACGACAAGGACGGCCCTTGGCGCCGGGTTGGGGCGCCGCGGGCCGCGGAGAAATGTACCAAACCATCGTAACAGCCGGCGAACAGGCGATTGGCCAGAGGGACATCGATCCCGTCCTCGATCTCGAGGCCGAGATCGGCCGTTTGCGCGAAGAATTGAACGCCGTCATCCTCGCCCACTACTACCAGGAGGGCGAGATCCAGGACCTTGCGGATTTCGTCGGCGATTCCCTCGATTTGTCGCGCCGGGCGGCGGCAACGGATGCCGACGTCATCGTCTTCTGCGGCGTGCGTTTCATGGCCGAGGTGGCCAAGATCCTGAGCCCCTCGAAGACCGTTCTCCTGCCCGATGCCGAGGCCGGCTGCTCGCTGGAGGAGTCGTGCCAGCCGGAGCCGTTCCGGCGCTTCCGCGCCCAGCACCCCGATCATCTGGCGCTGACCTACATCAACTGCTCGGCCGAAGTTAAGGCGCTCTCCGACATCATCGTCACCTCGTCGAACGCCGCCGCCATCATCGCCCGGATTCCCGAGGACAGACCCATCCTGTTCGCGCCCGACCGCCATCTCGGCCGCTACCTCATGCGCCAGAGCGGACGCGAGATGACGTTGTGGCCGGGCACCTGCATCGTCCACGAACAGTTTTCCGAACGCGAAATCGTCAAGCTGAAGGTGCGCTACCCCGAGGCCAAGGTGGCGGCCCATCCTGAGTGTCCCGACTCGATCCTCGCCCTAGCCGATCATATCGGCTCGACGCGCTCGATCCTGGAATTCGCCGTCACCGCCGAAGGCAGGGATTTCATCATCGCTACCGAGCCCGGCATCATCCACCAGATGGAAAAGCGGGCGCCCCACAAGCGCTTCATCCCGGCGCCCGGCGCCGAGGGCGAGTGCGCCTGCAACATCTGCCCCTTCATGGCGTTGAATACCTTGGAGAAACTCTATCTCTGCATGGTCAATATGGCGCCGAGGGTGGAAATCGCCGAACCCCTGCGCATCCAGGCGCTGAAGCCTCTCGAGCGGATGCTCGAGATGTCGCTGCCGATCCCGGCGGCCGCCGCCGAATAGCGGCCCCCCCCGGATCGGGATAGCCATCGGGACGGCAATCGGATCAGGTTATCGGGATGGAACCGGGCTTTGATGACATCGTCCAATTCATCGACCGCGCCCTGGCCGAGGATGTCGGCCAGGGCGATATCACCACCGAAGCCACCGTGCCCGAGGGCACGCGGCTCAAGGTGGCGATGGTCGCGCGCCAGGAACTGGTGGTCTGTGGTTGCGAAATCGCGATCCAGGTATTCAAGCGCCTGGACCCGGATTGCATCGCCTCGGGCTTGGTCGAGGAGGGCCGGAAAGTCGCGGCCAGGACCGTGCTGGCGCGTATCGAGGGAGACGCCCGCGCCATCCTCGCGGCCGAGCGGACGGCGCTCAACATCATCCAGCATCTCTCGGGCATCGCCACGCTGACGCGCCAATATGTCGAGCGCATCGCCGGCACCGGGGCGATACTGCTCGATACCCGCAAGACCATCCCCGGCCTGCGCGCCCTGGCGAAATACGCCACCCGTACCGGCGGCGCCGACAATCACCGCATGCGGCTCGATGACGGCGTGCTGATCAAGGACAATCACATCGCCGCCTGCGCCAGCCTCGCCGAGGCGGTGCGCCGCGCCAAGCGCGAGGTGCCGCCCTCGACCGTCGTCGAGGTCGAATGCGATACCCTCGATCAGGTGCGAGAAGCGGCCGGGGCCGGGGCCGACATGATCCTCCTGGACAACATGGATCCGCCCGAGTTGGAGCAGGCGGTGAAGATCGTCGCCGGACGGGCCAAGCTCGAGGCGTCGGGCGGCATCACCTTCGAGACCATCCGCGACAAGGCCGCGACAGGAGTGGATTTCGTCTCCGTCGGGCGCATGACCCAGTCGGCGCCCGCCGTCGATATCGGCCTCGATTACGACGCCTAGGCCCGCCGCCGCCCTACACCTTTCTCTTTCCCCGTTCCCCGTAATTCGGTCAATGCCACGGCCGCTCCGGCGGCGGGACGCGCCGCGTGCCATCGGGCGGGGCCGGCGCCCCGACCCCATGGGCCGCGTTACCTTATATATAGTATATATCCGCAATATGCTGCCTTAATTAAGTAGTAATACAGGTTAAAATATAGGGTTAACAAATTACTAACAGTATGAATTAACACTTTTGAAATAATATGATTGAATTAGTCTTTAAAATTTGCTATATTGTATAAGCGTATTGTAAGAATAACTTAGGCGTTCCTGAATGATCGCGGGGTCAACTTTCCCGGTGCCGATCGGCGCTGGATTAAGCCTTTTCCAATCATTCGCGCCTTATAAGGATTATGGCGGCGCCCGCGATTGTCATCGCCCGGCCCATGGGCGCGATGTGGTGTTGGGTCATCGCCCTTCGCGGGGCGGGGCCCGGCTTCGGAGAAACCCCCGGCTTCGGAGAAAACAAGGTGGTCATGGGACGATGATCCGCTCGGTCATACTTGCCCTGGTGCTTGCGTTCGGCTTGGCGGCGCCGGTCCGGGCCGGCGTCGAAACCGGACTGGCGGCGTACGAGATGGGCGATTATGCCACCGCCATCTCGGAACTGCGCTCGCCGGCGAAACGGGGCGACGGCAGGGCCCAGTACCAACTCGGCCTGATCTACGCCAAGGGCCAGGGCGTCGATAAGGACAGACTGACGGCGCTCATGTGGTTCACCTGCTCGGCCGCGCAAGAGACCGGCGCGATGAGCCGGGAGGCCGCCAAATGGCGTGATCGGATCGCCTCGGGACTGGGCGCGGGCGCCGTTTCCAACGTCCAAAAACTGGCACAGTGGTGCCCGGCCAAGGTCGGCCCGCGGCCCCGGAAATCCTATCAGGGCGCGAAACTGCCCCGCCGGGTGTCCTGGATCGGCCGTCTGTTCTTCGCGCCGGGCGATTCGATCGTCTTGGGGATGGTTGTGCTGGCGGACGCCTTTCGCATGCCCACTCTGAGAAAATTCGCCACTCATTTCGTCGTTTATTTCGGCGATCTGTTCCTCGGCGTCGTTTCGGCCTTAATGTGGCTGCTGTTCGCGGGAACCATATTCCTCCTCAACAAGGTCCGCGTCTCGCTGGACGTTTCACGAAAGAAGAGAGAGGAAGAAACCCAGCAAGTGGCTCTCGAGCAGCAAATTCTTGCCAATCGCGCGAAGTCGGAATTCCTCGCCAATATGAGCCATGAGCTGAGGACGCCACTGAACGCCATCATCGGCTTTTCCGAGATGCTGAAGCAGGAGTTCTTCGGCGACCTCAATGAAAAGCAGGCCGAATATGTCAGGGACATCAACATGTCCGGTTCTCACCTGCTGAACATCATCAACGACATCCTCGACATTTCGAAGATCGAGGCCGGCAACATGGAGCTCAACGATGAAGAGGTCGACTTGGAAGAGATGATCGACGGCTGCATCTCTCTGGTAAAGCACCGCGCCGATACCGGGCAGGTCACCCTCGTCACCGACTTCCGGTCATCCATGAAGGTCATTCGCGTCGATGCGCAGAAACTCAAGCAGATCATGCTCAACCTGCTCTCGAACGCGGTCAAATTCACCCCCGAGGAGGGGACGATCGAAGTCGGAGTCGACGTCGACAAGGAAGGGGCCTTCGTGCTGAGCGTGACCGACACCGGCGTCGGCATGTCGCCCGAACAGATACCGGAGGCGATGCGGCCTTTCGGGCAGGTGGACAACGCCATCAGCCGGGAATCCGAAGGCACCGGTCTCGGTCTGCCATTGACCAAGTCCCTGGTCGAAGCCCACGGCGGCACCCTCGAGGTTGAAAGCAACCTTGGGGTCGGCACCACGATTACCCTTCGCTTCCCGCCGGAACGGACGGTCGATTACCTGCCGATCTACGACGATCAACTGGTCGTCGCGCAGTAATACCAAAGGTCCTCAGGCGCGGCGCCAACCCCCGGCGGCGTCCCATTCGCACATCGTGCCGCCGCTTCCCCTTGCCCTCGGGCGCAATTCAGGCTAGAGCGGGTCACCGCGGCCGGAGACGTTCCGGTTGCCGCCCGCTATCCTGAATCACACCTCCCGGGAGGGAGACCATGGCACGCAAAAAGATCGCTCTCGTCGGCGCCGGCAACATCGGCGGCACGCTGGCCCATCTCGCCGGGCTCAAGGAACTCGGCGATATCGTCCTGTTCGATGTCGTCGACGGCCTGCCCCAGGGCAAGGCGCTCGATCTCGCCCAGTCCTCGCCGGTCGAGGATTTCGACGCGCGCATCGCCGGCGCCAACCATTACCGCGCGCTCAAGGGCGCCGACGTGGTCATCGTCACCGCCGGCATCGCGCGCAAGCCGGGCATGAGCCGCGACGATCTGATCGAGATCAACACCGGGATCATCTCCACCGTCGCCGCCGGCATCAAAAGGTACTGCAAGGACGCCTTCGTCATCGTCATCACCAATCCGCTGGACGCCATGGTGTGGGTGATGCGCGAGGCCAGCGGCCTGCCGCCTGCCCGTGTCGTCGGCATGGCCGGAATCCTCGACACGGCGCGCTTCCGCTACTTCATGGCCGAGGAGCTCGGCGTATCGGTCGAGGATGTCGGCGCTTTCGTGCTCGGCGGGCATGGCGATACCATGGTGCCCCTGGCGCGTTATTCGACCGTCGCCGGTATCCCGCTTCCCGAACTGGTGAAGATGGGCTGGATCACCAAGCGCCGGGTCGACGAAATCGTCCAGCGCACCCGGGATGGCGGGGCGGAGATCGTCGGGCTGCTCAAGACCGGGTCGGCCTTTTACGCCCCGGCCTCGGCGGCGATCCAGATGGCGGAGTCCTATCTCAAGGACAAGAAGCGGGTCTTGCCCTGCGCCGCCTACCTCGATGGCGAGTACGGGGTGCGCGGGCTTTACGTCGGTGTTCCGGTCGTCATCGGCGCCGGCGGCGTCGAGAAGATCATCGAGATCCCGCTGAATGCCGGCGAACGCAAGAGGTTCGACAACTCGGTCAAGGCCGTGCGCGAACTCGTCGGCGCGGCGAAGAGGTTCAGCAAAAAACCCGCCAAGGGAGGCAAAAAAACTCCCGCCGGCAAAGGGCGGGCGGCGAAGGCCCGGTCGAGAGCACGGTCGAGGGCGAAGAAATAGGACGAGTGGACCGGTTTGGCGTGAAGGACGGCGGTGTTTCCGGCGCCGGCGCCGGTGGGGGCGCCCGCACCGGGGATTCCCGCGGCTATTTACCTTTGCTTAAGCGTTTGGCGATGTAAATGCGGCACCGCGACCTACATACTGTCACTGGCGATCCCTACCCGGCGGAATGGCGCCGGGCTTGTGCGTTCAAGAGACAACCCATCCGCCGGTCACGCGAGTAGGCGAAGATGAACATTCACGAGCACCAGGCCAAGGGTCTGCTGGCGAAGTACGGGGTCGCCGTTCCCAAGGGCGCCGTCGTCTTCACGCCCGAGGAAGCGAATGCGGCGGTGGCCGAACTCGGCGGCCCGGTCTGGGTCGTCAAGGCGCAGATTCACGCCGGCGGCAGGGGCAAGGGCGGTGGCGTCAAGCTGGTCAAATCGGCCGACGAGGCCGTCGCCACCGCCACGAATATGCTGGGCATGCGACTCATCACCCATCAGACCGGCCCCGGGGGCAAGGAGGTCAAGCGCGTCTATATCGAGGAAGGCTGCGACATCGCCCGTGAACTCTACCTCGGCATGCTGATCGACCGCGCCACCGCGCGCATCACCGTGATGGCGTCCACCGAAGGCGGGGTCGAGATCGAGGAGGTCGCCGCCAAGACCCCGGAGAAGATCCTCAAAGTCACCATCGATCCCGCCGTCGGCATGCAGCCGTTCCATGGCCGCAAGCTGGCTTTCGGGCTCGGCCTCGAGGGCAAGCAGGTGGCGGCGGCGGTCAAGTTCATCACCGGGCTCTATCGCGCCTTCGTCGATCTCGATGCCTCCATGGCCGAGATCAATCCGCTGGTGGTGACCGGTTCGGGCGAGGTGGTGGCGCTCGACGCCAAGATGAACTTCGACGATAACGCGCTGTATCGCCATCCCGACATCGCCGAGCTTCGCGACGAGGGCGAGGAGGACCCGGCCGAGCTCGAAGCTTCCAAGCACGACCTCAACTACATCAGGCTCGACGGCAACATCGGCTGCATGGTCAACGGCGCCGGCCTCGCCATGGCGACCATGGACATCCTCAAGCTCTATGGCGGCGATCCGGCCAACTTCCTCGACGTCGGCGGCGGCGCCACCGCCGAGAGGGTGACGAAAGCGTTCAAGCTGATCCTGTCGGACAAGAACGTCGAGGGCATATTGGTGAACATTTTCGGCGGCATCATGCGTTGCGACATCATCGCCGGCGGCATCACCGAGGCGGCCCGGGAAGTCAGCCTCCACGTGCCCCTGGTGGTGCGGCTCGAGGGCACCAATGTGGAGCTCGGCAAGAAGATCCTGAACGATTCTGGGCTTCCCATCGTCGCCGCCGATGACCTCGCGGATGCCGCCCGGAAGATCGTCAAGGCGGTCGCGGAGGCGCGCTGATGGCGATCCTGGTGAACGGCGGGACCAAGGTGATCTGCCAGGGCTTCACCGGCTCCCAGGGCACCTTCCACTCCGAGCAGGCGATCGAATACGGCACCCGCATGGTCGGCGGCGTCACCCCGGGCAAGGGGGGGATGACCCATCTCGGCCTTCCGGTGTTCGACACCGTCACCGAGGCCATCGCCGAGACCGGCGCCAACGCTTCCGCCATCTACGTGCCGCCGGCCTTTGCCGCCGACGCCATATTGGAGGCGATCGACGCCGGTGTCCCCCTGGTGGTGTGCATCACCGAGGGCATCCCCGTGCTCGACATGCTGCGCGTCAAGCGCGCGCTCGAGGGTTCGAAGACGCGTCTTGTCGGCCCCAACTGTCCCGGCGTGATCACGCCCGGCGAGTGCAAGATCGGCATCATGCCGGGCCAAATCCACGCCCGCGGCAAGATCGGCATTGTTTCACGCTCCGGCACGCTTACCTACGAGGCGGTGGCCCAGACGACCGCCGCGGGACTGGGCCAGTCGAGTTGCGTCGGCATCGGCGGCGATCCCATCAACGGCACCAATTTCGTCGATTGCCTGGAGCTCTTTTTCGCCGATCCCGAGACCGAGGCGGTGATCATGATCGGCGAGATCGGCGGCACCGCCGAGGAGGATGCCGCGGACTTCGTGAAATCGGCAAAGAACAAAAAGCCGGTGGTCGGTTTCATCGCCGGCCTCACCGCCCCGCCGGGCCGGCGCATGGGCCATGCCGGGGCCATCATATCCGGCGGCAAGGGAAGCGCCGGCGACAAGATCGAGGCGCTGAGAAGCGCCGGGATCGTCGTTTCCGATTCACCCGCGGCCCTTGGCACCACCATGCTCGGCGTCATGCGGGACGGCGGCTAGAGCGCGCACATGACCATAGAGATCGACCGGAACTCCTTCCTTTCCGGCGCCAACAGCGCCTTCATCGAGGAGCTTTACCAGCGCTACCTCGCCGATCCCCATTCGGTCGATCCCGACTGGGCCGGTTTCTTCGCCGGTTTGAACGAGGATGCCGGCGAGGTGCTGAAGGAATTGCGCGGCGCTTCCTGGTCGCCCAAGGGGACGCGCGTGATCACCAACGGCGAGAACGGGGTCGAGGCTTTCGCCGGCCCCAAGGCGGGCACGGTCGATGGCGCCCTGGCCGGCGCCGGAGCCGACGAGATCCGCGCCGCCACCCTCGATTCGATCCGCGCCCTGATGCTGATCCGCGCCTACCGGGTGCGCGGCCATTTGCTCGCCGATCTCGACCCGCTCGGGCTCGAGGAGCGCCCGCCCCATCCCGAGCTGGAGCCGGCGAGCTACGGCTTCACCGAGGCCGACTACGACCGCGAGATCTTCATCAATTACGTCCTCGGGCTGGAAACGGCGACGCTCGCACAGATCCTCGAGGTGGTGAAACAGACCTATTGCGCCAAGGTCGGGGTCGAATTCATGCATATCCAGGATCCCGACGAGAAGGCCTGGATCCAGGAGCGGGTGGAAAGCACCCGCAACGCGCCCGAATTCAGCCCCGACGAAAAGAAGATGATCTACCGGGACCTGGTTGAAGCCGAGGGCTTCGAGCAGTTCCTGCATGTCAAGCATACCGCCACCAAGCGGTTCGGCCTCGACGGCGCCGAGGCCACCATCACCGCGCTCGAGGAGATCATCCATAGCGCCCGGCGGCTCGGCGTCGAGGAGATCGTCCTCGGCATGCCGCACCGCGGCCGGTTGAACGTCCTCGCCAACATCATGTACAAGCCCTATGCCGCCATTTTTTCCGAGTTCCAGGGGAATCCGGCGAACCCCGAGGACGTCCAGGGTTCCGGCGACGTCAAATACCATCTCGGCACCTCGGCGGATCGTGAGTTCGAGGGCTCGACGCTTCACCTCTCTCTCAACCCCAATCCTTCGCATCTCGAGGCGGTCGACCCGGTGGTCGTCGGCAAGGTCCGGGCCAAGCAGGCCCAGCGCGGCGATACCGAGCGCATCAAGGTTCTCGGCATCCTGATGCACGGCGACGCCTCCTTCGCCGGCCAGGGGCTGGTGGCGGAGACCTTCGATTTCTCGGGCCTGCGCGGCTATCGCACCGGCGGCACCGTGCACCTGATCGTCAACAACCAGATCGGCTTCACCACCTCGCCCCACTATTCGCGCTCCTCCCCCTATCCCTCGGATGTCGCCAAGATGGTCCAGGCGCCGATCTTCCACGTCAACGGCGACGACCCGGAGGCGGTGGTCCACGTCGCCCGCACCGCCATCGAATACCGGCAGCTTTTCCGCAAGGATGTCGTCATCGACTTGTTCTGCTACCGCCGCTTCGGCCATAACGAGGGCGACGAGCCGTCCTTCACCCAGCCCCTGATGTACCGCAAGATCAAGGACCACCCGACGACGCGCGAAATCTACGCACGAAAACTCGCCGCCGAGGGGGTGCTCGGCGAGGACGAGGCGGAAGAGATCCGCGATGATTTCCGCCGCCGCCTCGAACAGGAGTTCGAAGCTTCCAAGACCTACAAGCCCAACAAGGCCGACTGGCTCGAGGGCGCGTGGAGCGGCTTCGAGGTCGCCTCGGGCGATGTCCGGCGCGGCGAAACCGTGGTCGATGAAGAGGTGCTAATCGAGATCGGGAGGGTGCTGTCCGAGCGGCCCGAGAACCTCAAGATCCACTCCCGTATCGGGCGGTTGTTGGACGCCAAGCGCCGGATGTTCGAGACCGGCGAGGGCATCGACTGGGCGACGGCCGAGGCGCTGGCCTTCGGGACGCTGCTGGTGGAGGGCACAAGGGTGCGCTTCAGCGGCCAGGATTCGGCCCGTGGCACTTTTTCACAACGCCATGCCGTGCTCGTCGACCAGGAGACGGAGGAGCGCTTCGTCCCGCTCAATCACCTGCGCCCGGACCAGGCGCCCTTCGATATCATCGACAGTCCCCTGTCCGAGGCCTCCGTGCTCGGTTTCGAGTACGGCTATTCCACCGCCGAACCCAACGTTTTGGTGCTGTGGGAGGCGCAGTTCGGCGATTTCGCCAATGGCGCCCAGGTCATCATCGACCAGTTCATCGCCTCGGGGGAGTCCAAGTGGCTGCGCATGAGCGGGCTGGTGATGCTGCTGCCCCACGGCTTCGAGGGACAGGGGCCGGAGCACTCCTCGGGCCGGGTCGAGCGTTACCTGCAACTTTGCGCCGAGGACAACATGCAGGTGGTCAATTGCACGACGCCGGCCAACTATTTCCACGTCCTGCGCCGTCAGATGCGCCGCAAGTTCCGCAAGCCTCTCATCGTCATGACGCCGAAGTCGCTGTTGCGTCACAAGCTCTGCGTCTCGAAGCTCTCCGAGATGGGGTCGGGATCGTCGTTTCACCGGGCGCTGTGGGACGACGCCCAACTCAGCGGCGAGATCTGTTCCGACCTCGGCATAAAACGGGTGGTGCTGTGCACCGGCAAGGTCTACTACGACCTTTTCCAGGGCCGCGCCGAGGCCGGTGTGAACGATATCTACCTGTTGAGGCTCGAGCAGCTTTATCCGTTCCCCCGCAAGGCCCTCACCGAGGAGCTCGGCCGCTTCCCCGGCGCCGAAATGGTGTGGTGCCAGGAAGAACCGAAGAACATGGGGGCCTGGAGCTTCGTCGAACCGAGGATCGAAGAGGTGCTCGGCGAGATCGGCGCCAAGCACGGCCGGGCGCGTTATGTCGGCCGTACCGAGGCGGCGTCGACGGCGACCGGGCTTCTCAGGACCCATAACCGCGAACAGGCCGAGATCATCGAAGCCGCGCTCAAGTTGGCGTGACGCCTTGGCCGTTGAAGGAAATGTGAAGCCAAGATGACTGTGGAAATTATCGTTCCGGCGCTGGGCGAATCGATCACCGAAGCGACCGTGACCAAATGGTTGAAGGCGGAGGGGGATGCCGTCGAAGTCGATGAGCCCCTGGTCGAGCTCGAAACCGACAAGGTCGCGGTGGAGGTCAACGCCGAGACCGCCGGCGTGTTGAGCGAGATCGTCGCCAAGGACGGCGACGAGGTCGAGATCGGCGCCGTTCTCGGGCGCATCTCGGAGGGCGACGGGGCGGCCGAGGCGAAGCCGCAAACCGCCGCCGAGGCCCCGCCGCCCGCTGAGACCGTCGAGCCCGAGCCGCCCGCAGAGCCGCCCGCAGAGCCCGCCGCCCCTCCCGCCGAGGCGCCGCCGCCGGGCGAACCCGCCATGGCGCTTTCGCCGGCGGTGCGCAAGATCATCGACGATAACCGCCTCGATCCGTCGGCCATCCCGGCGACCGGCAAGGCCGGCCGGCTGACCAAGGGCGACGTGCTGGGTTTCCTCGAATCCGGCGCCAAATCAGGCGGCGCGGGCGCCAAGCCGGCGCCTTCGACGCCGTCCCCAAGCGCCGTCCCCGCCACCGCCCCGGCTGGCGCGTCGGCGCCCCGGCCGCGCGAGGAGCGGGTCAAGATGTCGCGCCTGCGCCGGCGCATCGCCGAACGCCTCAAGGAGGCCCAGAACACCGCCGCCATGCTCACCACCTTCAACGAGGTCGACATGTCGGCGGTGATCGCCGCGCGCAAGGATCACCGCGACGCGTTCGAGAAGAAGCACGGCGTCAGGCTCGGCTTCATGTCGTTCTTCGTCAAGGCCTGCATCGTCGCCCTCAAGGAAATCCCCGAGGTCAACGCCGAGATCGACGGCGACGACATCGTCTACAAGAACCATTACGACATCGGCGTCGCCGTCGGTTCCAAACAGGGGCTGGTGGTGCCGGTCATCAGGGACGCCGACGCCATGAGCTTCGCCGAGATCGAACAGGCCATTGCCCGGCTCGGGGCCAAGGCCAGGGACGGCAAACTCACCATGGACGACCTCACCGGCGGCACCTTCACCATCTCCAACGGCGGTGTATACGGCTCGTTGCTGTCGACCCCGATCCTCAACCCGCCCCAGTCCGGCATATTGGGAATGCACAAGATCCAGCCCCGCCCCATGGCGGTGGGGGACAGTATCGAAATCCGCCCCGAGATGTACCTGGCGCTCAGTTACGATCACCGTCTCGTCGACGGGCGCGAGGCGGTCACCTTCCTGGTGCGCGTCAAGGAATGCATCGAGGAACCGCAACGCATCCTTTTGGACGTCTGACCGGGGCGGATGGCGGCCATGAGCGACAACAGCTTCGATCTCATCGTCATCGGCGCCGGTCCCGGCGGCTATGTCGCCGCCATCCGCGCCGCCCAGTTGGGGATGAACGTCGCCTGCGTCGAAAAGCGCGGCTCCCTTGGCGGCACCTGCCTCAACGTCGGCTGCATCCCGTCGAAGGCGCTGCTCCATTCGTCCGAGCTTTACCACAAGGCCCGCCACGGGCTTGGCGATCACGGCATCAAGGTGGAGAAGGCCACACTCGACCTCGACGCCATGATGGCCCAGAAGACGAAGGTCGTCGGCGACCTCACCAAGGGGATCGAGTTCCTGTTCAAGAAGAACAAGGTCACCTACCTGCGGGGCGCCGCCGGGATCGCCAAGGCCGGCGAGGTGACCGTCACCGCCGATAATTCTGGTGGCGATGGCGCCGGTAACGGCGGGACCGACACCTATAAGGCCGCCAACATCGTGATCGCCACCGGCTCGGTTACGGTGGCGCTGCCGGGGATCGAGGTCGACGAGCAGGCGATCGTGTCGTCCACCGGCGCCCTGTCGCTGCCCGAGGTGCCCAATCATCTGGTGGTCGTCGGCGGCGGCTATATCGGGCTCGAGTTGGGCTCGGTGTGGGCGCGCCTCGGCTCCAGGGTCACCGTCGTCGAGTTCCTCGATACCATCCTCGCCACCATGGACGGCGAGATCGCCAAGCATATGGGGCGCATCCTCGCCAAGCAGGGCATGGAGTTCAGGCTCTCGACCAAGGTCACGGCGGCGAACAGGACCGCCGACGGGATATCGCTGGCGCTCGAGCCGGCCGAGGGCGGCGCGGCCGAGACCCTGGATTGCGACGTCGTCCTGGTCGCCGTCGGCAGGCGGCCTGTTACGGCGGGCCTCGGCCTCGAGGCGGCGGGCGTGGCGCTCGACAATGGCGGCCGGGTTACGGTCGATTCCAGTTATCTGACCAACGTCGAGGGGATTTACGCCATCGGCGACGTGATCGAAGGGCCGATGCTGGCGCATAAGGCGGAAGACGAGGGCGTCGTCGTCGCCGAGATCATCGCCGGGCAGTCGGGCCACGTGAACTACGACGCCATCCCGGGGGTGGTCTACACCTGGCCCGAGGCCGCTTCCGTCGGCAAGACCGAGGAAGAGCTCAAGGCCGCCGGCGTCGATTATAAACTCGGCAAGTTTCCCTTCGCCGCCAACAGCCGGGGGCGGACCAACGCCGAGACCGACGGTTTCGTCAAGATTCTCGCCGACGCCGGCGACGACAAGATCCTGGGCGCCCACATCATCGGCGCCCATGCCGGCACCATGATCGCCGAATTGGTGCTGGCGATGGAGTTCGGCGCCTCGGCCGAGGACCTCGCGCGCACCACCCACGCCCACCCGACCGTCAGCGAAGCGGTCAAGGAGGCGGCCCTCGCCGTCGCCGGCCGCGCCATCCATATCTAGGGTTCTCTGAGCCGCATCGCGGACTTGAACGGTGATGCCGGTGGGGTATTCCGCCGCGCCGGCCTCGGGCGGCGTCGCAAGCCTACAGGCTGCGGGTCGGCGACTGGCGGGTGATCTATGAAGTGGACAGGAAAACAAGGACGATGCACGTTGTCGTCATCGCACCGAGAGGAAGGGCGTACCGATGAAAAACCGTATCCAGACCATCGACCGCGACGGCAAGCCCGAATATGCCGTGATCCCCTGGGCCGACTATCTTCGCCTGACGGAAGGCGCGGGCGAGATCGACGACGAGACGCTCTATGCCCGCGCCAAGGCCGCCGATGAAGGCTTTGAGCCGATCCCCGGTGAGATCGCCGAGCGGATTTTCGCCGGCGAAGCCCCCATCCGCGTCTTTCGCCAATGGCGCGGGCTCAAGGTCAAGGAACTTGCCGGAAGGGCCGGCATCTCGCCTTCCTATCTCTCCGAGATCGAACACGGCAAAGGCGCCGGCGTGACCACCTTGCTGGCGATCGCCAGGGAACTCTCCGTCGGCATCGATTTGATCGTGACGGAGGGCGGCGAGAACGCCTGAGAGACGGTCGAGACGATGCCTCGCGTCGGGTGATTGCTAGAATTCGTCGGCGGCGCGATCGGCCATCGCTCTCGGATGGGACCGGCGGTAGACCTCCATGAGCTTGGCGTCATCGACCGCGGTGTAGCGCTGGGTGGTCGACAGCGAGACGTGCCCCAGGAGTTCCTGGATGGTGCGGAGATCGCCGCCATTGGCCAACAGGTGGGTGGCGAAGCTGTGGCGCAGCGCGTGCGGCGTCGCCGTCTCCGCCAGCCCCAACAGGGCGCGCAGCGTGCGCATCCGTTTCTGCACCACGCCCGCCGCGAGCCGCTTGCCGCGCACGCCGACGAACAACGGACCGTCGGCCTCGAGACGATGGGGGCAGGCGGCGAGATAGGACGCGATGCCCTCGCGCACGACGCTGAGCACCGGCACCATGCGTTGCTTGTTGCCCTTGCCGGTGACCACCATGGAGTCACCGATTGGCGCCTGGCGGCGGTCCAACGCCAGCGCCTCGCCGATGCGCAGGCCGCAACCGTAAAGCAGCGTCAACAGCGCCGCGTCGCGCTTGGCGACCCAGGGCTCGCCGCCGAGCATGCCTGTGCCCTCGAGGGTCTCGCGCGCTTCCGCCGGCGACAGCGGTTTGGGCACCGATCTCGGCACCTTCGGCGTGCGCACGCCGTCGATGGCGGCGTTATGGACCAGATCGCGGCGTTCCAGCCGGCGGAAGAAGCCGCGAAGGGTCGACAACGCCCGCGCCGTCGAGGTGCGCGCTCCGCCCGCCGCCGCCCGGCGCGCCAGGTAGGAGCGGAAATCCGCCGGCCGCAAGGCGGCGAGATCGGCCAAGCCCGGCGGACCGCCGAGATGTTCCGACAGGAAGATCAGGAAGTGGTCGAGATCGCGCCGGTAGGCGGCAAGGGTGTGGGGCGAGGCGCGCTTCTCGTCCGCCAGCCAGTTCCGCCACTCGGCGATGGCGGCGCTGAGCCCCGGATCGAGATCGGGTGTTATCCTCTTGTGGAGCCGAGTCCCAACCATGTTCGGATGCAATGCTCGAGCGTGCGGCCGAGAAAACCGAGGAGCTCGGTGCCCTGGTAGGGATCGAACCGTCCTTCATAGCGCGAGCCCAGCGCCAACATGCCGGTCGGCGCCTCGGGGCTCGGCCTGAGGCGCATCAGCGCTTCCGACTGCACCAGGGCGGCGGCGGCGCCGTAAATCTCGGGCAATTCCGGGAGCTTGCGGCTGAGCACGATGTCGTGTCCGGGGCCAAGTTGACGGTCGACCTCTCCGGGCTCGATCATGTAAATGCCGGATGCCGTTTTTAGCGGCGCATCGTCGGAGGATTCGACGCAGAGCACGACCACGTCGACGTCCATGTGCACGGCGAGATCGGTGCTCACCGCTTCGATCAGGTTCTCGAACGAGCGCGCCTCGAGAAGCGCCAGGGCGGCGGAATGGACCCGCATCTGGCTGGTCATGTTGGCGCGGCTGGTGGCCAGCAGTTCGGCCTGGCGCTTCTTGAGGCGCTTGGTCTCGCGGCGCAGCTTCTTGATCATGACGGACTGGAGATCGATCACGCCTTCGCCGCGCCGGTCCTCGGACGCAAGGAGATGGTCGAGCAATTCCGGATGTTCGGTCAGGAAATCGGGATGACGCCCGAGATATTTGACCACCTGTTCCTGGCGCAAGCCCTTCTCGCCGGCCACTGCCGCGTCTTTCGGTTTTTGCGTCACGGAACGCCCGCCGGTGCGGGAAGGATGGCATTGATTCCGCCGCTGTTCGCCATGTCGATCAGGGTTTTCATCTCGCTCGGTGCAGGCTGTGACACGTCGGGGGCCGAAATGTCAAGACCGTCAGATGTATCACCCTGATATGAAAGTAAGTACTAAAGTGTCGCCCATGCCCTCAGCCCACGCCGGTTCGGACCCCGCGGCGCTCACCGATCGCGTCAAGGTCCTGCTGCCCCTGCCCCTGACCGGCGCCTTCGACTATATCGCCGGCGCCGGCCGGCCCCTCGGCGCCGGCGATTTCGTCCGCGTTCCCCTCGGCCGGCGCCAGTTGGTCGGCGTCGTCTGGGACCCGCCGGAGGACGGCGGCGGTCGTGCCGGCGAAGGCGACGGGGGGCCGAAGGGCGCGAAAACCTATGCCCTCAAGACCGTCACCGGCCTCATCGAGGCGCCGCCCTTGCTTGACCTTCAGCGCCGTTTCATCCGTTGGGTCGCCGCCTACACCCTGACGCCGCCGGGCGCGGTGCTGCGCATGGTGATGAGCGTGCCCGACGCGCTCGAGCCGCCGAAACCGGTCACCGCCTTCGCCGGCGAGCCGGGCTGGGACGCGCCCGGGGGTTTCAGGATGACGCCGGCGCGAAAGCGCGTCCTCGCGGTGCTGGCCGACGGGCCGCCGAGGCCGATGGCCGAGATCGTCCGCGAGGCCGGCGCCGGGTCTTCCGTGGTCCGCGGTCTCGAGAACGCGGGCGCGCTCGGGCCGGTTCATCTGCCGCCACCGCCGCCTTTCGTCGCGCCCGACTGGCGGCGCGCCGGGCCGAAGCTGTCGCCGCACCAGGCCGAGGCCGCGTCAAGCTTGATAGCGGCGGTGGAGAAAGCTTCCGGTGACGGCGTCGACCAAGAGGCGAAGGCCGGGTTCAGCGTCTCCCTGCTCGATGGCGTCACCGGATCGGGCAAGACGGAGGTTTATTTCGAGGCCATCGCCAAGACCCTGGAGATCGGGCGAAGCGTCCTCGTGCTGCTGCCCGAGATCGCGCTCTCGGCCCAGTGGTTGGCGCGTTTCGAATCCCGCTTCGGCGCCCCGCCGGCGCTCTGGCATTCCGAGCTTGGCGCCAGGGCGCGGCGGACGACCTGGCGGGCGGTGGCGGAAGGCCAGGTCGAGGTCGTTGTCGGCGCGCGCTCGGCCCTGTTCCTGCCGTTCCCCGACCTCGGCCTCATCGTCGTCGATGAGGAGCACGATTCGTCCTTCAAGCAGGAAGAAGGGGTGCTCTACAACGCCCGCGACATGGCCGTGGTGCGCGCATCCCTTGGCGCCATCCCCATCGTCCTGGTGTCGGCGACGCCGTCGCTCGAGACGGTGACCAACGCCAAGGGCGGGCGCTATGCGCATCTTCATCTTCCCGACCGGCACGGCGGCGCCATCATGCCCGAGGTCAGCCTCATCGATATGCGCAACGAGGCGCCCTCGTCCGGTTCCTGGCTGTCGCCGCCGTTGAAGGAGGCGCTGGCGGCGACCCTGGCGGCGGACGAGCAGGCGATGCTGTTCATCAACCGCCGGGGCTATGCCCCCTTGACGCTTTGCCGGACCTGCGGGCACCGCCTCGAATGTCCCGATTGTTCCGCCTGGCTGGTCGAGCACCGCGGCGTCGGGCGGCTCGCCTGCCACCATTGCGGCCACTCGGTGGTGCTGCCCCGGTGCTGCCCGTCTTGCGAGAATGAAGGCGCCTGGGCGGCCTGCGGCCCGGGGGTCGAGCGCCTGGCGGAGGAGGCGCAAGCGCTGTTCCCCGGCGCCCGCCAGGCGATCATGGCAAGCGATACCCTGACCGGGCCCGAGGCCGCCGCCACTCTGGTGCGCAAGGTCGAGCGGCACGAGATCGACCTTCTCATCGGCACCCAGGTGATGGCCAAGGGCCACCATTTCCCGCTCCTCACCCTGGTCGGCGTCGTCGACGCCGATCTCGGTCTCGCCGGCGGCGATCTCAGGGCGTCGGAGCGCACTTACCAGCTGCTGGCCCAACTCGCCGGGCGCGCCGGGCGGGCGGAGCGGCCAGGCCGTGTCCTGTTGCAGACCTATGAGCCGGACCACCCGGTCATGCGGGCGCTGGTCTCGGGAGGCCGGGACGCCTTCCTCGACGCCGAGGCCGAGGCGAGGCGCGCCAGCGCCATGCCGCCGTTCGGCAGGCTGGCGGCGGTCATCCTTTCGGCGCGGGACGAAGCGGAAGTCGACCGGGTGGCGAGGGAGCTGAGCCGCGCCGCGCCGCGCGGCCCCGGGATCACCGTGCTCGGCCCGGCGCCGGCGCCCCTCGCCTTCCTTCGCGGGCGCCACCGGCGGCGCTTCCTCATCAAGGCGGCCAAGGGTTTCAACATACAAGGCGCCTTGCGCGCCTGGCTCGACGCCGCGCCGGCGCCGAAATCGGTGCGCGTCCAGGTCGACATCGACCCCTACAGCTTCATGTGATCGCCGGGTTCGACGCCGCTTCGGGGCGGCTGGAAGGGCGGGGGCTGGTTGGTTGCCACACCCCGGTGAGTGTGTTAGATAAGCACGCCCTCCGGGGGGAAATGGCGTCCGGAGGGGCGCGTTAGTTCGCTTGAGACATCACCGTTTTGACGAATCTCATTTAGGAATTCGGGAGCTTATCTCGGTGCCATCGGAGACGACAGGCGCGACCGGGCTTGCCGGGCGCTATGCCGCCGCCTTGTTCGAACTGGCGGAGGAGGGCAAGCAGTTGGATGCGGTCGCCAAGGACCTTGCAAGCCTGCGCGCGATGATAGATAGCAGCGACGATCTCAGGCGCACGATCCTCTCCCCGGTGGTCTCGCGCGAGGACCACGCCAAGGCGATGACGGTGCTGGCCGGCCAGGCGGGCATGAGCTGACCGGCAACTTCCTGGGCTTCGTCTCCATGAACCGCCGCCTGTTCGCGCTCGACCGCATGATCGCCGCCTATCTTTCCCTGCTGGCGCAAAGCCGGGGCGAGATGACGGCGGAAGTGATTTCGGCCTCCGAACTCAGCGACAGACATCTGGAGAAGATCGCCGACGCCGTCAAACAGGCGCTCGGCAGCAAGGTCGCGATCGAAGCCCGGGTGGACACCTCGCTTCTCGGCGGCCTGATCGTCAAGGTCGGGTCGAAGATGTTCGATTCCTCGCTCCGTACCAAGTTGGCGAAATTGCAGTTTGCCATGAAGGGGGTTGGTTGATGGATATCCGCCCGGCGGAGATTTCCGCCATTCTCAAACAACAGATCGCCGATTTCGGCACCGAGGCCGAGGTCGCCGAGGTCGGCGAGGTGCTTTCGGTCGGCGACGGCATCGCCCGGGTTTACGGACTCGACTCGGTCCAGGCCGGCGAGATGGTCGAGTTCCCCGGCGGCATCAAGGGCATGACGCTGAATCTCGAGACCGACAATGTCGGCGTCGTCATCTTCGGCGATGACCGCACCATCAAGGAAGGCGACACGGTCAAGCGCACCGGCGACATCGTCGACGTGCCCATCGGCAAGGCGCTGCTGGGTAGGGTGGTCGATGCGCTCGGCAATCCGATCGATGACAAGGGGCCGATCGAGACGGACGAGCGCCGCCGCATCGAGGTCAAGGCGCCGGGCATCATCTCCCGCCGCTCGGTCCACGAGCCGGTGCAGACGGGCCTCAAATCCATCGACAGCCTGATCCCCATCGGCCGCGGCCAGCGCGAGCTGATCATCGGCGACCGCCAGACCGGCAAGACGGCGCTGGCGATCGACACCATCATCAACCAGAAGGAAATCAACGCCGGCGATGACGAGAAGCTGAAGCTTTATTGCATCTACGTCGCCATCGGCCAGAAACGCTCGACCGTGGCGCGGATCGTCAAGACCCTGGAGGAATACGGCGCCATGGACTATACCATCGTCGTCGCCGCCACCGCGTCCGAGCCCGCGCCGCTGCAGTTCCTGGCGCCCTATTCCGGCTGCGCCATGGGCGAATATTTCCGCGACAACGGCATGCACGCCCTGATCATCTACGACGATCTATCGAAGCACGCGGTGTCGTACCGCCAGATGTCGCTGCTGCTGCGCCGCCCGCCGGGACGCGAGGCCTATCCGGGCGACGTGTTCTACCTGCATTCGCGCCTGCTCGAGCGCGCCGCCAAGATGAGCGATGAATACGGCGGCGGATCGCTGACCGCCCTGCCGGTGATCGAGACCCAGGCCGGCGACGTTTCCGCCTACATTCCGACCAACGTCATCTCGATCACCGACGGCCAGATCTTCCTCGAGACCGAGCTGTTCTACAAAGGCGTCCGCCCGGCGGTCAATGTCGGCATTTCGGTCAGCCGCGTCGGCTCCGCCGCCCAGATCAAGGCGATGAAGCAGGTCGCCGGCTCGATCAAGCTCGAGCTCGCCCAGTACCGCGAGATGGAGGCCTTCGCCCAGTTCTCATCCGATCTCGACGTCTCGACCCAGCGCCTGCTGGCCCGCGGCGCCCGCCTGACCGAGCTTCTCAAGCAGCCGCAATACGCGCCGGTGCCGGTGGAGGAACAGGTGGTGGTGCTGTTCGCCGGCGTGCGCGGTCATCTCGACGCCATCGAGGTGGCCGACGTCGGCCGCTTCGAGGAAGGCCTGCTTAGCGAGATTCGCGACAAGGGGGCGGGGATCCTCGGCGCCATTCGCGAGGAGAGCGAACTGTCGGATGAGACCGAGGAAAAGCTCAAGAATTTCATCGAGGATTACGCCAGGACCTTTAGCTGAACCGGGGACCGCTCCCGGATCGTAGCGTTGACGCCGAATGGCCAATCTCAAAGATCTCAGGACCCGCATCAACAGCGTGAAGTCGACCCAGAAGATCACCGCCGCGATGAAGATGGTGGCGGCGTCCAAGCTCCGGCGCGCCCAGGAACAGTGCGAGGCCGCAAGGCCCTACGCCGAGCGCATGGAACGCATGCTGTCCTCCCTCGCCGCCGGCATTCCCGAGGGGTGGGAGGCGCCGAAGCTGCTGGCCGGCACCGGTCGGGACGAGGTGCATCTGGTGGTGGTGGCGACGTCGGATCGCGGCCTTTGCGGCAGCTTCAACACCCAGATCGTGCGCGGCGCGCGGGGGCTGATCCGTGACTTGCGCAAGGACGGCAAGACCGTCAAGATTCTTTGCATCGGCCGCAAGGGCCGGGACCAGTTGAAGACCGAGTTCGGCGATCTGATTATCGATACCATCGAGGATCTTTCCCGCCCAAGGCCGAGTTACGACGAGGGCCTCGGTATCGCCGAACGGATCGCCGCCATGGCCGGGGAGGAGGAATTCGACGTCTGCACCATCGTCTATAACCGCTTCAGGTCGGCCATTTCCCAGGAACTGACGGTGCAGCAACTCATTCCCTTCCCGGTACTGGAAGCGGTCGCGGAAGCCGGGGCTGAGAAAGAACCCGGCCCTTCGGCGATCTACGAGTTCGAGCCCGATGAAGAAGGCATCCTCAATGAGTTGTTGCCGAGGAACCTCGCGGTGCAGGTTTTCCGGGCGTTGCTGGAAAGCTTCGCCAGCGAGCAGGGCGCGCGCATGGCGGCGATGGACAGCGCCACGCGCAACGCCGGTGAGATGATCGACAAGCTGACGCTCAACTACAACCGTACGCGTCAGGCCAAAATCACCACCGAGATGATCGAGATCGTGTCCGGCGCCGAGGCGCTGTGAGGTGCGCTTTCGATCGAACGACGGGATCAATAGTGTGATGAGAACGCGCCATGGCTAACAACGCTAGCGGCAGGATTTCCCAAGTGATCAGCGCCGTCGTCGACGTGCGGTTCAAGGGCGATCTGCCTCCCATCCTGAATGCGCTCGAGTGCGACAACAACGGCAAGCGGCTGGTGCTCGAGGTCGCCCAGCATCTCGGCGAATCCACGGTGCGCACCATCGCCATGGATTCGACCGAAGGCCTGGTGCGCGGCCTTGAGGTTACGGATACCGGCGGGCCGATCATGGTGCCGGTCGGTCCCGAGACGCTGGGGCGGATCATCAACGTCATCGGCGAGCCGATCGACGAGCGCGGCCCGCTCAAGACGGAGAAGCGGTATCCCATCCACCGTCCGGCGCCGGCATTCGCCGAGCAGTCGACGGAATCGGAGATCCTGGTGACCGGGATCAAGGTCGTCGACCTGCTGGCGCCTTACGCCAAGGGCGGCAAGATCGGCCTGTTCGGCGGCGCCGGCGTCGGCAAGACGGTGATCATCATGGAGTTGATCAACAACATCGCCAAGGCCCACGGCGGATATTCGGTGTTCGCCGGCGTCGGCGAGCGCACGCGGGAGGGCAACGATCTTTATCACGAGATGATCGAATCGGGCGTCATCGACCTCGATGGCGGCAATTCGAAGGCCGCCCTGGTATACGGCCAGATGAACGAGCCGCCCGGCGCCCGCGCCCGGGTCGGGCTCGCCGGGCTCTGCCTCGCCGAGTATTTCCGCGACGAGGAAGGCCAGGACGTGCTGCTGTTCATCGACAATATCTTCCGTTTCACCCAGGCCGGCTCGGAGGTCTCGGCCCTTCTCGGCCGCATTCCCTCGGCCGTCGGCTACCAGCCGACCCTCGCCACCGACATGGGCAATCTGCAGGAGCGCATCACCACCACCAAGAAGGGCTCGATCACCTCGGTGCAGGCGATCTACGTGCCGGCCGACGATCTGACCGACCCGGCGCCGGCGACGTCGTTTGCCCATCTCGACGCGACCACGGTGCTGTCGCGCCAGATCGCCGAGCTCGGCATCTACCCGGCGGTGGACCCCTTGGATTCGACCTCGCGCATGCTCGATCACCGCATCATCGGCGAGGAGCATTATCAGGTCGCCCGCGACGTCCAGAAGGTGCTGCAGACCTACAAGTCGCTGCAGGACATCATCGCCATCCTCGGCATGGACGAGCTGTCGGAGGAGGACAAGCAGACCGTCGCCCGGGCGCGCAAGATCCAGCGCTTCCTTTCCCAGCCCTTCTTCGTCGCCGAGGTGTTCACCGGCACGCCCGGCGTCCTCGTCAACCTCGCCGACACCATCGCCGGCTTCAAGGGGATCGTCGCCGGTGAGTATGACGATCTGCCCGAGGCGGCGTTCTACATGGTCGGCACCATCGAAGCGGTGGTGGACAAGGCGAAGCGCATGGCGGCCGAGGCCGCTTGAGGAACCGGTGAATGCCCGACAAGGTCGAATTCGAGCTGGTGGCGCCCGAGGCGCTGGTCTTTTCGGCCGCCGCCGACATGGTGGTGGTGCCCGGATCGGAAGGGGATTTCGGCGTATTGGCGGGCCATGCCCCGCTGATCTCCCTGGTGCGGCCCGGAATCATCGACGTCCATGACGAGGGCACCGTGAAGCAGCGCATCTTCGTCGCCGGCGGCTTCGCCGAGGTGACCGAGAGGCGCTTGACGGTGCTGGTGGAGGAAGCGGCGCCGGTGGACGCCCTCGATCGCGGCGCCATCGAAGCGCGGCTTGAGCGCGCCCGGAAAGAAGCCGGCGCGGCCGAGACCGAGGAGGAAAAGGCGGCGGCCGAAAAGGAGATCGTCCTGGCGCAGGCCATGCTCGGGGCCATCGAATAGGGCGAGGCCGGCGATGACCGCCGGGTCGACCGCCCCTCGGGTTCCCGATTGCCGCTCGGACAATTTTGCGCTTGGACAAGCCGGGCCTTGCATAGATATAATTTGGCCAACCGAACCGACCGCCCCCGCGGGGAGCCTGCCTTGATGAAGCATTGGACGCCAGAGGATATCCCCTGGGACGACTTCGATCCCCAGCGGGTGAACGGCGATATCCTCAAGATCGTCAAGGCGGCCAGCCTGGTCGAGGGGAACGGGCGGGATTACGCGCGTTATCTTTGCAATGTCTTCGACGATGACGCCGAATTCCAGGAAGCGGCGCGCGCCTGGGCCGAGGAGGAGGTCCAGCATGGCGACGTTCTGGGGCGCTGGGCCGAGCTCGCGGATGCCGAATTCGATTTCAGCGCTTGTCTCAAGCGCTTCACCGACGGCTACAAGCTGCCCCTGGACGCCACGAGTTCGGTCCGTGGCTCCCGCGCCGGCGAATTGGTCGCCAGGTGTATCGTCGAGGTCGGAACCAGCGCCCATTATTCGGCGCTGGCGGGCGCCACCGACGAGCCGGTGCTCAAGGAGATCTGCAAGCGCATCGCGGCGGATGAGTTGCGTCACTACAAGCTGTTCTACAGCCACCTCAAGCGCTATCTCGACCGCGAGGGATTGGGCGTGCTCGGCAGGCTCAGGGTGGCGCTCGGGCGCATCACCGAATCGGAAGACGACGAGCTGGCCTACGCCTATTACGCCGCCAATGGCGGCACCGAGCCCTATGACCGCAAGCGCAACATCCGCGCCTACGTTCACAGGGCGTACCCTTACTACCGTCCCGGTATCGTCCAGCGCGCCGTCGCCATGACGTGCAAGGCCACCGGGCTGAAGCCCAACGGCTGGCTCAGCCGCATCGTCGCCGGCCTGGCGTGGCGTTTCATGGCCTATCGCCAGCGCCGCCTCGCCCAGACGCCGGGTTGACAATTTGTTGACATGCCAACAGGGACAAGGTATCTATAGAACATATAGAGAACGATCTGTTTGGCGGCTCTTTCCTGCAACCACGTTTTTGCCTTTCCTATAAATGGCCTATCAAGCGCATCAGGCAATTCAATCAGACGATACGAGTCGCCGTTCTGACGGCGCGATGCCCTATCAAATTCATCTCGGGGATGCATTCGCGTGGCTGTCCTCGGCAAGGAGTTGCTCGATCCATGCGGTCGTCACCGATCCACCATATGGCCTGATCGAATATTCCGACACCCAACTGAAGAAATTGAAGTCAGGGCGGGGAGGTGTTTGGAGGATTCCACCGAAATTTGATGGTTGTACACGGATGCCGCTGCCGCGATTTACCGTACTGTCGGCGGCTGATCACGAGGCGCTTCGATCGTTCTTTGCTGAATTTGCCAGATTGTTGAAACGTGTTTTGGTTCCTGGCGCCCACGTGTTTGTCGCGACCAATCCACTCGTGTCTTTTCTGGTCTATGAGCCCTTCATATCGGCTGGATTCGAGAAACGCGGGGATATCATCCGGGTCGTCCATACCTTGCGGGGGGGCGATCGGCCTAAAAATGCCCATGAAGAGTTTTCCGAAGTTTCAGTCATGCCGAAATCCTGTTGGGAGCCGTGGGCGCTGTTTCGAAAACCGTGCGAAGGACGTGTCCAAGATAACCTTCGTAAGTGGAAGACCGGCGGTTTGCGCCGCATTTCAAGTGACGAACCCTTCAAGGATTTGATTTACTCCTCTCCGGCGAGAGGCATCGAAAGAAAAATTGCCTCTCACCCCTCGCTAAAACCGCAACAGTTTTTACGTCAGCTCGTCCAGGCGGCGCTGCCCCTGGGCGAAGGGGTCATACTCGATCCGTTCATGGGCTCGGGCTCGACGATAGCCGCTGCCTCCGCATGTGGCTTACGCAGTATCGGGATCGAAATGAATCCTGAATATTTCGAGTTGGCCGAGCAGGCGATCCCGGAACTGGCGCACTATTCACCGGAAGAACTCCGGGCCAATGGTACGAAAGGCTGACTTCGACCCTTCGGTGCCACTGCCACCCGGTCTCGACATTGCTTCGATTAGACGGGCCATAGATTACATCGAGCGAGAACTCGCCGATCTGATCGACGTCTATTTCGAGCAAGCTAATATCTTCAGCGCGCTGGTCGGCATATACGGGACCAAGGCGCTCGACTCGCTCAGCAATTATGAAAAGCATCGTCACATCGACACGGCACAGCAGCGTTTCCCCGACCTGCGCCGGAGAGGCTCCGGAAATCGCCCCAGTCCGAAAGAGTCCCTGGAAAGCAAGGCAAGTAAACGTCCGTGGGCTATTCAATCGCACTACGATCATGCCGGGTGGTACATCGTTTGGCGCTATATGGTTGAGCCAACGGAATCCTTGGCATCTGGGCGGCCCGTCATAATCTGTCGCGTGGATGTCATTTTCCTCCGTAAGTCAGACTGGAAATATGAAAGGAGCAGCGCCGGTCGAAAGGGCGGTGGCCGCACTCATACCTTTGGGGTAACGAATCCGGCCAAGAAGTTACGTGGCAAGGCTGTTTACCAGCGAAAAGATGTCGCGATACGCGACGGAAAATGGGTCCCCGTGAATGGCGGGGAAGGTTGACCCGCGACCATAGGGTGATTTTTCGGAAAGCCGGCCGGAAAGCTGGGGCGCCGGGTCAGGCGGGGGGGGCCGTCCCGTCCTTGAAGGCGCGGACGATGGGGCCGAATTCGGCGACGAGGTCCTCATAGAGCCGGCGTTTGAACGGCACGATCAGATCGGGAATGGTTTCCAACTCGACCCACTTCCAGTCGAGAAATTCAGGGTTCTCGGTGGCGATGTCGATGTCGTCGTCGGTGCCGGTGAAGCGGACCAGGAACCACTTCTGGCTCTGGCCGCGAAACCGGCCGCCCCATAGCCGGGGCAGCAGCTCTTCGGGCAGATCGTAGCTCAGCCATCCTTCGCTTTCGGCGATGATCTCCACCTTGTCGGTGCCGACCTCTTCGCGGAATTCCCGTAGGGCGGCTTGCTCCGGCGTCTCGCCCTCGTCGATGCCGCCCTGGGGCATTTGCCAGGCCTCGGACGGCATGTCGATACGCCGGGCGACGAAGACCAGTCCCTCGGGCGATAGCGCCATCATGCCGACACCGGGACGATAAGGCAGGTTCGAAAAATCCTTCATCGTCAACGATCTACTGTCGTCATCAGTCGGGCTGTTTGTTGGCGAGGGCGGAGACCGGGACCAGGATCAAGCCCTTTTTCTCGAATTGCCGGAGCCACCGCCCGACCCGCTCGAAGGTGACGGGATAGGTGGTGCCGACGCCAAGGGCATGGCCGCTCGTCCGGGCGATGCGCTCGAGCTCGGCGAGCCTTTGGTCGATGGCCTCCCGCGATGCCCTGACGTCGATGAAACGGTTGTTGATCGCCCTCGCCAGGCCGATCCTGGTCGCCATCCGGGCGGCGACGCTACGCAGCGAAGCACCCGAATCGACGAACATCAGGCCGCGTCTCTTCAACTCCGCGAGGATCGGATCGAGATGGCGGCCCGAGGTCGTGAACCGTGAGCCCATGTCGTTGATGACACCGACATATCCGGAAGACCGGCTCAACACCCAACGCAGGCGCTTGAGATTCTCCGCCGCCGCCAGAGAGGTCAGGAGCGTATGGGGACCGGGGTCGTCGGCGGGAAAATTGTCCGGTTCCATCGGCAGGGTCAACAGCACCTCGTGGCCCGCCGCCCGGGCCAGGGGAATCCACCGGTCGAGCGTCTTGGCGTAGGGCGCGAAGGCCAGGGTCACGGCGCCGGGAAGACGCTGGATGGCGGCCTGGGTCGAAGCCTCCGAAAGCCCGAGTCCGACGATCACCAGGGCAATGCGCGGCCGTCTGTCCCTGTCATCGAAGCGGCGCGCATAGACCAGCCACGGCTTGCGCCCGTCGTCGCCGATAACGGGCAGCAGTCCTAGCCCGCTTTTCTCGGTAAGGCCGGGATCCGGCGCCGGTGAGAGCGCCGAACGCCTGGTGATGATGTTGCTCAGCGCCTTCGGCGCTCCGGGCACGGGCGAGGGCGCCTTGGGAGCAACGGCGGAGGGGCGGAGCCGGACGACCGTTTTACCGGCGGCCGTTTCACCGGCGGCGGTTTTCTCCTGGGTGGCCTTGGACGTTTCCTTTTTGGCCGGCTTGGGCGTCACCGCCGGCTCGGGCGCCACCGGCGGCTCGGGTGTCGCCGTCTCGATCTCGGCTTTCACCGGGGCCTTGGCGGCGGGCTTGGTTTTTGCGGGGACCTTGGCTTTGGCCTTGGCTTTCGCCTTTGGCTCGGGTGCGGCCGGCTTCGGGGGCGTCTTCGCCTTAGCCGGCGGCTCGGGCGTCGCCGTCTTGGCCTCGGCCTTCACCGGGGCCTTGGCGGCGGGCTTGGTTTTTGCGGGGACCTTGGCTTTGGCCTTGGCTTTCGCCTTCGGCTCGGGTGCGGCCGGCTTCGGGGGCGTCTTCGCCTTAGCCGGCGGCTCGGGCGTCACCGTCTCGACCTCGGCCTTCACCGGGGCCTTGGCTTTCTCAGGGGGCGTGGCCTTGGCGGGCGGCGTCTTGGCTTTCTCGGCGGTCCTGGTCTTCGGTTCCGGGGCGGGCGGCGGTTTCTTGGCGGCGGGCTTGGGCGCGGCGCTCTTCTTCGCGATCTTGGCCTTTTCGGGCGGCGTTTTGACTTTCGGCTCCGGGGGGCTTGAGAAGGCCCGCTCGGCCGGCTTCGGAGCGCCCACATTGGCGCCATCGTCCGCCGTCAACGGTGGGCTGGGCTCCTCCGGTTGCGCCGGCGCGCCGGTCTCGGTGGCGACGGTCTCGACGGCGGGGCTTTCGGCCGACGGAAGGGGCAGGATGACGACCGGGATCCTGCGCCCGAACCGGTCCTGGTATTCCTCGCCGCCGAGCGCCAACCAGCCGATCACGCCCGCCGCCGCCGCCAGCAACAGCACCGACGTTATCGCAAGGGCACTCAGTCCGTACTTCGGAGCCTCTGGGGAATCTTCCTGGTTCATACCAAGGACCTTTGGTATTACTCCCCTTCCCTGCAGGTCTTGGCCGGACGGATGGCTGTCAGTCGGTCGATTTCCTGCTGAAAAGCGCGATCCCCCGCAACAGGTCGACCGCTCTGCTCAATTGGTAATCCGACACCTTGGGCTTGGCGTCCTTCTCATCCTTTTTCTCATCTTTTTTTGCCGTCGTGTCTTTTTTCTTGGACTTATCTTTTTTCTTGGGCTCATCGCCAGGGCTGTCGTTGGTCAACGCGCCGCGCAGATCCGCTTCGCTGCGGCGCGTTCCCGGGTTAATCGGCTCGACTTTGGACTGTTCGACGACGATATCGGGATCGATTCCCTTGGCCTGGATCGATCTGCCCGACGGCGTGTAATAACGCGACGTGGTCAGCCGCATGGCGCCCTGGCCGGGCAGAGGCACGATGGTCTGCACCGAGCCCTTGCCGAAGGAACGGGTGCCCATGATGATGGCGCGCCCATGGTCCTGAAGCGCCCCGGCGACGATCTCCGACGCCGAAGCCGAACCGCCGTTGATCAGCACCACGATGGGCAGCACCTTGGCGAGATCCCCGGGGTGGGCGTTGAACCGTTGGGCGTTCTCTTTCCGGCGGCTGCGGGTCGAAACGATCTCGCCCTTGTCGAGGAAGGCGTCGGCAACGGCGACGGCCTGGTCGAGAAGGCCGCCCGGATTGTTGCGAAGATCCAAGACGACGCCCTTCAGGCCACCCTCGGCGTCGGCGCGCAATTTCTCCATCGCCTTGACCAGGCCCTTGTGGGTCTGCTCGTTGAACGAGGTGATGCGGACGTAGCCGATGTTCTTCTGCTCGATCCTCGATCGCACCGACCGGATCTTGATGATGGCGCGCGTCAGCGTGACGTCGAAGGGGTCGCGTCCCTTGCGGCGGATGGTCAGGCGGATATCGGTATTGACCTTGCCGCGCATGCGCTCCACCGCTTGCTGAAGGGTCAGGCCGAGGATCTGCTCGCCGTCGAGATGGGTGATCAGGTCTTGGGGCTGGATGCCGGCGCGGAAGGCCGGCGTGTCGTCGATCGGGGAAACGACCTTGACCAGGCCGTTCTCCAGGGTCACCTCGATGCCGAGACCGCCGAACTCACCCTTGGTCTGGACCTGCATGTCCCGGTAGTTCTTCTCATTGAGATAGCTCGAGTGGGGATCCAGCGCCGTCAGCATGCCGTTGATGGCGTTTTCGATCAGCTCCTTGTCGCTGACCTCTTCCACATAATCCGCGCGCACCCGTTCGAACACGTCACCGAACAGGTTGAGTTGCCGATAGGTCGCCGAACTCTTCTCCTGCGCCGTCGAGATGCCGATCGGCAATGTCAGTGCCAGAGCCGCGATGGCTGCCAATACGAGTTTTTTGTTCATCCGCTTACCTTGTCGATGGGTGGGTTGGTGGGTGGCGCCAGCCACGGCAATGGGTTGATGGGCCGTCCGTCGCGGCGCAATTCTATATAGAGCTCTGGGCTTCCTTTTTCCGGACGCGCCATGATTCCAACCGGCTCCCCGGCGAGCAACCACTGGCTGGCGACGGCGTCGATGCGGCGCAACCCCGCCAATAAAGTATAATATCCCCCGCCGTGCTCGATTATCAAGAGTTGCCCGTAATCGCGGAAGTGACCGGAGAACGCTACCTGGCCATCATAGGGCGCGACGATTTGGGCCGCGGGCAGGGTCTTGATGGTGATGCCCTTGGCTTTCCCGCCGAAGGCGTTCCTCGTCCCGAAGCGCCTGACCACCGGTCCCTGGGCGGGAAAGACGAGTTGCCCGCGGGCGAGACGGAAGGGGCGCTGGGGCCCCCGAAGCCTCAGGCGGCCGGCGGCGGTGGGATCGGCGGGAGGGGTGGTCCGGGCAGGCCGTTCGGGCTTTTTCGGCAAGCGCGGGGCCGGCGTCGTTAGCGGCGGGCGAAGCACCAGCCTGGCGAATTTCTCGGTCCTCACCCGCCTCTTTCGCGCCGTTTCGATGCCGGCCAGCAACTCGCGCAGGTTCTTCGCCCGCGCCGCCAGCCGCAGCGCCCGGGCATGGGCCGTTTGGCGCTGTTCCCGGGTGCTCTGCTCGAGCGCCGATTTGCGCGCCAGCAGCTTCGTGAGACGGGCGCGCTGGCCGCTAAGCGAGCCGCTTTCCTTGGCCAGCGCCGATTGCTTGGCGGCGATATCCGCCTTTAATTTCGCCAGGTTCTCGAGCTCGGCCCGCAACGCCTTGGCCTGGGCCTCCAGTTGCGGCACGGCGGCGCGCAAGAGGATGGCGCTGCGCAATGTATCCTGGGGCGCGCTCGGCAGGGCGATCAATGCCTCGGGCGGCTGGCGGGCCAATCGCTGCAGGGCGCCGATCATCTCGACGAGGCGGGCATGCCGGAGCTTCAGCGCCCGGGTCTTGGCCCGATGGCTGGCGTTCAGCGCCGCGATCGATTGGTGAAGCGCCGTGACCGCCTTTTCGTGGTCCTGCGCCCGCTTGGCGGCGCCGATCAGGTCGTCCCGCAATTTGGCGATCTGGCGGCCCAGCGTGTTGGTCTTGCGCTCGAGCGCCTGGTCCTCGCGGCGGCTCTTCTCGAGCGCCTTTTCGACTTCCTTCAGCTTGTCGCCGACGGTCGACCCCGGCTCTGGGGCGCCGGTCTCCTCGGCCACGGCAACCAGCGCGCCGGCAAGGAGGAGCGCGGCCCCCAAGCCAAGGACCGTGGCGAAGGCCCGCCGAGGGCGCCGGCCCGGCGCCATGGCTTCAGGCGGATATGCGCCGGGCGGTGACGGCACGGGGCCCTCCAGCGTTGTCGACGAGGGAGACGCCGGTCATTTCCGGCGGCTGCTCCAGCTTCAGGAGTTCCAGAAGCGTCGGCGCCACATCGGCGAGACGGCCATGCTTGAGGCCCTTGATCTCCGCCGGACCGTTGACCAGGATGACGGGCACGGCGTTGCGGCTGTGCGCGGTGTGGGGTTGACCGGTTTTGTCGTTCCGCATCAGCTCGGCGTTGCCGTGATCGGCGGTGATGACGAGGGCGCCGCCGGCCACCCCGATGGCCGCGACGATGCGCCCCAGGCAATGATCCACCGTTTCCACGGCCTTGATCGCGGCGTCGATATCGCCGGTGTGGCCGACCATGTCGGCATTGGCGTAGTTGACCAGGATGAAGTCGAAGCCGCCGCCGGCGATCGCCTCGGTCAGCCTGTCGGTCACCTCATGGGCCGACATCTCGGGCTTGAGATCGTAGGTCGCGACCTTGGGCGAGGGGACGAGGATGCGCTCCTCGCCGGGGAATGGGGTCTCCTCGCCGCCGTTGAAGAAGAAGGTGACGTGGGCATATTTCTCGGTCTCGGCGATGCGAAGCTGGGTCATGCCGGCATCGGCCACCAGCCGGCCGAGGATGCGATCGAGCTTCACCGGCGCGAACAGGGCCGTCATGAATTCATTCAGCGCCGCCGAATATTCCACCAGGCCGGCGGCGGCGGCGAAGCGGACGGTCCGGGGCCGTTCGAACCCGTCGAAGGCCGGATCCAAGAGCGCGCCCAGGATCTGACGGGTGCGGTCGGCGCGGAAGTTGCCGAGCAACAGCCCATCGCCATCCTTCATGCCCTGGTAACCGGCGATCACGGCGGGGAGGACGAATTCGTCGGTGAGCCGGCCGGCGTAAGATGCCGCGACGGCGCCGGCGGCCGTATCGGCCCGTTCCCCCTGGCCTTCGACCAAGGCTCCATAGGCCAGCGCCGTGCGCTCCCAGCGCTGGTCCCGGTCCATGGCGTAATAGCGCCCGCCGACGGTGGCGATCGCCGCGCCCGGCACGCCGGCGATGTCCGATTCGAACTTCGCCAGGTAATCGGCGGCGCTGGCGGGCGGGGTGTCGCGGCCATCGAGGAAGGCGTGAACATTGACACCGAGTCCGGCGTCGCCGGCGATCTTGACCAGGGCGGCGATCTGGTCCTGGCGGGAATGCACGCCGCCAGGCGATATCAGCCCCATGACATGGGCGGTGCCGCCGCTTGCCTTGAGATCACCGAGGAAGGCGCCCAACACCTCGTTCGCGGCCAAGGAACCATCGGCGATGGCGTCGTCGATCCGTGGCATGTCCTGCATGACCACCCTGCCGGCGCCGAGGTTCATATGCCCCACTTCCGAGTTGCCCATCTGTCCCTGGGGCAGGCCGACATCGGCGTCCGAAGCCCGCAGCAGGGCGTTGGGGTTCTCGGCGATCAAGCGGTCCCACACCGGCGTGTCGGCGGCCGCGATGGCGTTGTCGGCGCGCTCGGCGCGATGCCCCCAGCCGTCGAGCACGCAAAGCACGACGGGACGCGGACGGTCCGGGATAGGGTGCGTCATCGGGTCGATCGCAACAGTCGGCGGCAAATGGGCATGGCAGCCATATATAGCTCTTCACCGGCGGTCAAGGTAGTCCCTGGCGGTTTATATATGATTAGGACGGCCTTTCGCCACCGCCGGGCCAGGCCTATTGGCGATGATAGGGGTGGTGGATGAGGATCTGCTGGGCGCGGTATAGCTGCTCGGCCAGCATGGCGCGGACCAGAAGATGGGGCCATGTCATCGGCCCAAGCGATAGCACCTCGTCGGCCTTCTCCAGCAGCGCCTCGGCGTGACCGTCGGCGCCGCCGATGGCGAAGACGAGATCGCCGACGCCCGCATCCCGCGCCTTGGCGATCATCGCCGCGAACTCGGCGCTACTCAGCGTCTTGCCACCTTCATCGAGGGCGATGAGCCGGGCCTTGGCCGGCACGGCGCGGAGCAACAGATCCGCTTCGCGCTGCTTGCGGACTTTGGCGGCGCCGGCTGGGCGCGCTTCGATTTCTTTCAAATTTAGCGGCCAGCGCAGCCGGTTGGCGTAATGATCGTAGAGGTCCAGCGCCGGGCCCCGTTTGGCGCGGCCGACGGCGGCGATCAGGATACGCATGGGCCCGATGGCTTTATCTTAAGCCTCAGGCCTTGCGCGGCCGAGCCTGTTTCGCCACTTCGACGATAGCATCGAGTTTCTCAACCACCTCTTCATCAATACTTTCTTTGGGTACGAGGCGTGCGAGTACGTGATAGTCAGTTTTGCGAAGTTGGTTTGGAATCTTTAGTTTTTCAAAGTAGTTATCGAAAAGGGGATCGAGGAACTCATCAGTGACTTTTGTATCGTTTGACCAGGGCTCACGTCTGTGGAGCGTCTCAAGAGCTTGGGAAATCTCAGTGATCGCTTCGCGCATCGCAGTTTCACGATGCTTCGCATCCGCTCTAGAGAAAAGATCATCACCCTCTTCACCGTGCGCATAAGCCAGCAAGACTTCTTCGCTGCACAAGTAATTCTCTATCTCTCGACGTTTCCACATAACTCCCCTGGGTCCGAGATTTTCCAGCGGGTTATCCAAGCGATCAAACAGTGCAACTCCCACTAGGTCATTCTTGGCCTCACGAAGACCCCAGAAGTGTCTTCTTACTTGTTCGGGCTGATTCCCTACATAACGAACAAACGGAATCTCTAGATATTCAGCAGCGGGATGCCCAAGTGTTTCCGCAAAGGTCTTTAGAATCGCTAAATCTGTAGATCCCTCAAGGTAAAGAACCCAACCTTTTTCTTCTGCTAAATAGTAATGTTCGAATCCAATCTCCTTGAGTGCTTTTAACACTTGGCTACCTCGGTCATCTATCCGATGAGGTTTTCCAACAAAGGCGATAACAATGTCGCGCTCGGCAGCCTGATTTAGAATCACCTCCGAATGACTCGCCGCGATAATTTGAGAACCTTGGCGAGACGCAAGGTCGGTAAGTACTTGATATATTTGCTGCTGTCTCAAAACCTCCAAATGAGCATCGGGTTCATCAAGAAGCAAAATTGTCCCTGGGTTGGCATAAAGGTGAGCCAGTAGCAAAAGGGTTTGTTGAAAGCCTCTGCCAGAAGAAGAGATATCAAGTTTACTACCACCGATGTCATAGTAACTCATGGTGATTTCGCCACGAACGTCAATATACTCTGGTTCTTGTAACGTCACACCAAATAACTTCTTGGCATCACTTTTCAGGTCAGTCCAAAATTTATTCTGCTCAAAGATTTGATAACAAAGGTTACGCAATACCTGTGCAGTTTGGCCCTCGCCTAGAAGAACGTTGATCCTTCCTGGTTCCAATTTTGGTTCAATCGCTGCCAATCCCGACATGGGTGGCAGGAAGGCGACTTTAACGCGAGAGGCTTGGTCGGGAATGGGCATTCGGTCAGGATGTTTGCTATCGGAAAGACGCAGTGGGCGACAATAGAATGACTGGTCGTTTGCGTAGTCGAACTCCAAACCACAGGACCAGGGATTTTCCTCCGTGATCCCGTCTACGATGATGTCTATTCGGATGTTCTGAGTGATCTGGCGATCTGCAGTGCGCTGAACATTTCGGACGTGTAGGTCACGCCAAAGAAGATCAGCCGAAGGGACGGGGAGTGATATAAGATCAGTCCGGTTTATGGTGACTCCGGGACGCTTTTCTGGCGAGGCTCTACCACCCCGTTTTGATACCCAATGCCGAAGTCCAATGTCCCATAGAGCAAGTGCCTGCAAAGCCGTAGTTTTGCCAGAATTGTTGGGACCAATCAGGACAACCGTTTTGCCGAGTTCAAATTCGACTTCGTCAAAAAGTTTGAAGTTCCGAATCTTGATGTTTGTAAGCATAGGGGCACCATTCGTTCCGCAACTTAGCTTTCCTGCACCGTCAAATTACGAGTGTGTTCCCCGACTCGCACGGATAGGTGATCTCCACGATTCCTCAGCACTCTAAGCGGTGCCGATTGTTGATTACCAGCGCCCAGAACATCCGGGGGGCCACCGATGCCGGTTGCGCCGGGCGGACTGGGTTTGGGTGTTTCATTGAGGCACTCGTGCTATTGCTGAACAGATTTGCCCAGGAAAACCGTCTTGGCTACCGGAAGGCTTCGGCCATATATAGGGCATCGCGGACGTTAAAGGTAGTCTCGCCCCGTTTACAGATGACCAGCACTTCCTTGCAACACTGCTTTCTTCCGCCGGGCCCCGTTTGGCGCGGCCGACGGCGGCGATCAGGATACGCATAAGGCCCCGGTATCAGGCGGTCAGCCCACCGGCGCGTGCGGCGTCCGGCGACAGTTCCGGGCCGGTCAGCGCCTGGCTCCACATCTTCTCCAGATTGTAGAAGGTGCGCACCTCGGGACGGAAGACATGGACGACGACATCGCCGGCGTCGATCAGCACCCAGTCGCACTGGGGCACGCCCTCGGGCGAAGGGGTGTGGATGCCGTCGGCCTTGACCCGTTCCCGTAAATGCTCGGCGATCGTCCGCACGTGCCGCCGCGAGCGGCCGGTGGCGACGACCATGTAGTCGCTGATGGTGGATTTTCCGTGGAGGTCGATGACGACGATGTCCTCCGCCTTGTCGTCATCGAGTGAACTTTCAACCAGCGCCAGGAGGCGGGCGGTTATATCGGCGGGCTTGGAAATCCTTGCTATCGTATTCACCTTGATCCGTTAACATTCAAATCGGCCGGGCTCATCGGGGGACGAAGCTTACGATGGCCGTTTTTCGTGCGCCCTGATCTCGGTCCCGGCGGCCCCATGGGCCACGATCGGCAGGTATACCCATGCCGGCGGCGTCCGTTCCGCCAATGTGGGCGCCGCTTTCGCGCCCACGCGCCCGGACCGGTAACGCCGCGCCGCTTCTCCCGCCAACGCCTTAAAAGAATAGGAGTTTCGGTTGAAAACCGCAATGGGTACGCGGTCGAAAATTCCGGTCCAGTCGCGCCACCTGGGAATCTCGATCAGATTATCCGCCCCCATCAGCCAGACGAAGCGGGTAAAGGGATAGCGCCGCTTGAGCGCCCCAATCGTGTCCACCGTGTAGCGGGTGCCGAGCCTGGCCTCGATATCGCTGACCTCGATCCTCGGATGGCGGGCGAGCCTGGCGGCGGCTTCCAGGCGCTCGGCGTAGGGCGCCATGCCGGCGGCGGGCTTCAGGGGGTTTTGCGGCGACACCATCCACCACACCCGATCCAGGCGCAAGTGGCTGAGCGCCGCCAGGGTGATATGGCGGTGCCCGTCATGGGCGGGATTGAAAGAACCGCCTAAAAGCCCGATGCGCATGCCCGAGCACCCGGCGCCGGGGGATCGCCGCCGGGTGCTCAAGGCGTTCCCCGCCAAGCGTAGGTGTCCTCGCATACGGCCCGGTAGTTGGCGTCAAGCCCCGGCCTCCCCGTTTCGCCGCTGCTTGGTCGGCTCAGATCGTCGTGCGATAGGTCGCAGATGCCCAACGCTCTCAGGGTTGTTTTGTAGAGTTCGTATGCTCGCATTACCTCAGCTAAATTTCTTACGTCTTAAGATATTCCGCGATGTCTCACTCTCGGACATTTGGGAGTTCAATTACCAAGTCTTTCCCAAATTCAATTTTTGCAACCTCACAAGCACGAACGAGTATCCTTTTCTTTTCTCGGTTTGCAATGTTGATGCCAATCCACCAGCCAGATGAAATTTCAATTGCTGTATCTGCTAAATCTGGGCGATCTGGATAAACCCCTTGTTTGGAATTGGCTATGTGATTCCGTTTTCTTCCTTGAACAACTTGTGATAATTTCTCGAAGAAGTTTGAATCTCGCTTTTCGAGCTCTTGCAAAATTTTAACAAGTGCTTCTTTTGCGTTTCTTGCTTCCAACGGTTTGCCAAAAAGCTGGTAACCGATTTTTCTCGGTGAACTCGATCTCGTCTCGAAAGAGGCAGACGTATGCGGAGGAGTTGCTGAAACAGATATTGCCGGCAGAGACGATCGGGAACTCGATACTTGCTGCGAAAGCACATCAATCAAGAATTTCTCAATCTGCTCGATTTCTGGCCTAAATCCGCACAAAATCTCTGCTTTTTCTGAAACAAGCTCTATCAACAACTCATCTGGTTCATCTAGCAACTGCCGCCACGCCTCTGGAATTGCCTGCTTTGCCTGGCGTTTTTTCGACGCGCTCTGGTAATCTTTTCTTGCTGCTTCAATGGCATCTCCACTTTTTACTCGATCAAATCCTAGATATTTGCGAAGCATTTCACAAGACTTGTCTCGCCCTCGTTCCAGCAGGTCGAGTTTGTAAACCCGTCTGTCTTCATAGCTTCCGTGTTCTCCAGGAAGATAGAAACTCCATTCACGACCATCGGTGAGAATTGCCATTGGAACTCCTTCGTGAAAAGCATATTCAAAAAGCTGTATGTCACCTCCAAGTGCCTGACTAATAGCTTTCACTTCGATGATGATGATGGGCGTTGAGGAACCAGTAGTAAGGGCATAATCAACGCGGCGAGATTTTACCTTGTATTCTCTTAGCACTATTTGTGGATCGAGAGTGTCCCATCCGAGTTCAGATAATATGGGCAATACAACAGCTTCGCGCACAGTCGTTTCATTCTGATAATTCGCAGCTTTAATGTTCACGATGATCTTTTGGATGGTATCCTCAAGCGCCATCGTTAACTCCCTTTTGCAACAGATTCTCTAAAGCTTATCATATTATTTGAAACCAAACATAATACAACTTTCCTTAGCTCTGTCCCAATCCCGCAAAAACGCTGCGTCCAAACCACTCGTTGCGCCCAAGCTCTTTCAGGAGACGTTTTAATTTAACGGGTCGTAGTAGGAGGTCTCCGCCGTTCCGGCGCCGGTGGCCCGGATCGCGTTCATTTCGCGAAGGTACGTCTCTAAGGGCGTCGGCACCGTTGTCTCACGCTCGGATGCGGCGGCGTCACGAAGGCAAAGGTGTCGAGGGCCACGCTTTCGAGCTCCTCTCTACGCCACTGCCTTGAGGAAACCTTTCTCTTTGAGGTCTTGCGCCTCTCGCTCGATCGTAATTGCGGCTAAATGGGGCTTTACGTCGTTTACCGTCTTGGCGAGTTCTTTGGTCGAAACACTGGTTCCCTTCTCCGCGACCGTCCGGTCGACATAAACCAGTGTGCTCGCCATCTCCAAGTCCGAAGCGGACCGATCACCGAACTCCCCGATAACCCAATCGATGCTTTCCTGGTGTTGAGATAGGAATTCAGACGCCCGCCCTTCGATCGCTTCTGCTTGAGCCCCGATACTAAGCACGTATCCGTACCCGCCATGATATGCGACTAACGTGCTTTCAATCGCGCCCAAGGACTCGGCGTACCGCAGGTCGTCCAGCACGTCCGCATCGAACGGGCCATAGGTATAAAGCGTGAAGGTGTACGGCAGTGGCACATTTCTCAAAGTCTTGAGGAAAAACAGGCATTTCATCAGGGCGGTTCGCCCAAAGCGGTCCGGAGCTTGTTTCACGAGCTCGGTTATGACCGCAAGCCGCTGGAACTGGGTGTCATTGTTAGCCATGAAGCCTCCTAGGATTTTTCTATACGAGAACGGGCTTCTTCGCAACGTTCAGGCAGCGCGTAAAGACGCACCTGGCGGGCGGCTTGGATGTTTTTGACCACCGAGGAGTACTTCGACAAAGGCTTGACCTCGAATTTGGGCGTGTCCGATATGACGGGGATGTCCGCCTGACCGACCTTATACCAAGACTTCTCGGCTGGGATCTCGGCGGCCAGAAGGTCACCTAATGCGCCGCGCCATTCGTCAAGCCGCGCCAAGTCGTCAGCCGTCGGCGTCTCGGGTGTGTGGGTAATTTCCCGAAAATGATTCCGGTTCGCCAATCGTTGGCCATGCTCCCCTCCTTTGCCATTCGCCAGCAACCCGAGAACGCGCCAATCGTCCCACTTCAAATAATCGTCAAGCTCCCGCCGATTTCGAGGGGCGGGAAAGTGCCCCTGTGGCAGCATTTCGCCCAACGCCTTCTGGAGGTGATGGTCAAAGGCGACGCGGGTCTTGTGGAAGTAGACCTGGGTGAACATGAAATACCGGGCCAGGATCAACCCTTCCGCCGCATGCCAGCCGCCCTCCGCGACACCGAGGCGCGGGCCGCTCTCTTCACCGGAAGGTACGGCCACTACCGTATGAACCAAGCGGGGCCAATCGTACCTTCCATAGCTTACCCCCGAGTGAATAGAGTCTCGGAGCAGATAATCCATCCGGTCCGCGTCCATCTGTCCGTCCACGAGCTCCCGCCAGAACATGGCCTTTCCAGCCTCAGGTTTCCCTTCCAGGAAATTGGCCACGTCCTCCGCGGTTAATCCATAGTTCGTAAACGCACCGCCGTTCTTGATGGCGTCGGCAAAATTCCGCCGGACGATTTCCGCGGAATAGTGCTCGTGTTTGAATCGTTCCCCCGTATTTTCCACCTTGGGAAAAAGGTCTTCCGTGGCGTGCGAAAATGGTGCGTGACCAACGTCGTGGAGGAGGGCCGCTAATCGGACAAGAACCTTGTCGCGATTCAAGCCGTCCTTGTTGTATCCGAGCTCGTCTCTGAGGGTGTCGAGGGAACGCTGTACGATGCCGTCGTAGAGCATCGTCGCCATGTGCATCACGCCGAGTGAGTGCTCGAAGCGAGTGTGCATGGCCCCTGGGTAAACGTAGTCGGTCCACGCGAGTTGCCGGATGCGGCGTAGGCGTTGAAAGGCGGGTTGCGAGATGATCTGCCATTCCCAGTCCGTGAGTTGGATAAAGCCATAGACCGGGCAACGAATTTCGTATGTTCGCTGTGACTCCGGAATCATCGCGGTCCGCGCGATCCAGGGCCGTGCTCACCTGCCCCAACAAACATCCTTGCCTCCAAGCTCGCCTAGGCCGTATCGTAATGTTCTCGATACGTTCTCATCATGCCGCCGTAGAAGGATGCTGTCAAGCCACCCCGCCCGGTCTGTCAATTGATGTGCGATGAGCGCCGCGTCCGCGGTTCAGGGCCGGACCTGGCCCGATCCGCGGACGACGTATTTGTAGCTGGTCAGCTGTTCGACGCCGACCGGCCCGCGGGCGTGGAGCTTGTCGGTCGAGATGCCGATCTCCGCCCCCATGCCGAACTCGCCGCCGTCGGCGTACTGGGTCGAGGCGTTGTGCAACAGGATGGCGCTGTCGATCTCGCCGAGGAACCGTTCCGCCGCCGCCCCGTCCTCGGTGACGATGGCTTCGGTGTGGTGCGATCCGTGCCGGGCGATATGGTCGATGGCGCCGCCGACGCCGTTCACCACCTTCACCGAGATGATGGCCTCGAGATATTCGGTGTCCCAGTCCTCGGGGCTGGCGGCGACGACCCGATGGTCCGCCTCCTGGGCCGCCTGATCGCCCCTGACCTCGCAGCCGGCTTCGATGAGATCGCCGATGATCGGCGCCAAATGGCTCGCCGCCGCCGCCTCGTCGACCAGCAGGGTCTCGGCGGCGCCGCAGATGCCGGTGCGGCGCATCTTGGCGTTCAGCACGATCGCGCGCGCCATCCCGAGCTTCGCCGCGCCATCGACATAGACGTGACAGATCCCCTCCAGATGCTTGATCACCGGGATCCGGCTCTCTCTCGCGACCCGCTCGATCAGGGACTTGCCGCCGCGCGGCACGATGATGTCGATATATTGGCTCATGGTCAGCATCTCGCCGACGGCGGCGCGGTCGCGCGTCGGCACCAGTTGGATCGAGCCGGCGGGCAGGCCGGCGCTTTTCAAGCCCTCATGCAGCGCCGCCGCGATGGCGCCCGAGGAGTGGAAGCTTTCCGAGCCGCCGCGCAGGATCACCGCGTTGCCCGCCTTGAGGCAGAGCCCGGCGGCGTCCGACGTCACGTTGGGGCGGGATTCGTAGATCACGCCGATGACGCCAAGGGGCACGCGCACGCGCGAGATCCGAAGCCCGTTGGGCCGGGTCCATTCGGCGATCACCTGGCCGACGGGATCGGTGAGCGCGGCGATATCCTCGAGACTCTTGGCCATGGCCTCGATACGCCCATCGTCGAGCGCCAGCCGGTCGAGCATGGCGCTCGACAGCCCCCGGGTCCTGGCCGCTTCCATGTCGGTATCGTTGGCGGCGAGGATTTCGGCGGCGTTGGCCCGTATCGCCGCCGCCGCCGCCTTCAACGCGGCGTCCTTGTCGGCGGTCGCGACCATCGCCAGGGCGCCGGCGGCGTCGCGCGCCGCCTCGCCCAGGCGCGCCATCTGGGTCCCGATTTCGCTGCCCTCGATCGAAGTCACGACACTCATCCCGGCTAACTCCCTGGTTCGTTTCCGCCGTCGATCAGCATGACGAGATTGTCACGGTGGATCATCTCGTCGCGCCCACGGTACCCCAGAAGCTGTTGAATTTCACGGCTTTTGTGGCCCATGATGCGCCGCGCGTCGGCCGCCGAATAGGCCGAGAGACCGCGCGCCACCTCCTCGGCGCCGGTGGTGGCGACGGACACCGCGTCACCCCGCTCGAAGGCGCCCTCGATCGCGGTGACGCCCGAGGGCAGCAGGCTCTTGCCGTTCCGGAGCGCCTTCAGCGCCCCGTCATCCACGGTGATGACGCCGGCGGGCTTGAGAGAGGCGGCGATCCAGTGCTTGCGCGCGGAGCGCGGCTCGCCCTTGGGCAGGAACCAGGTCGAGGGCGCCCCGGCGGCCAGCGCCGAGAGCGGGCGCATACGCCGGCCGTCGACGATGACCATGGCGCAGCCGGCGGTCTGGGCGATCTTCGCCGCTTCCAGCTTGGTGACCATGCCGCCCGAGGTGTAGCCCGGCGGCGCGTCGCCCGCCATCGCCGTGATCTCCGGCGTGATGTCCCTGACCTCGGTCACCAAAGTGGCGTTGGGGTCGCGCTCGGGATCGGCGGTGTAAAGCCCGTCGACGGTGGAGAGCAGCACCAACGTGTCGGCGCTGATCATCGCCGCGACGCGGGCGGCCAGGCGGTCGTTGTCGCCGAAGCGGATCTCGTTGGTGGCGACGGTGTCGTTCTCGTTGATCACCGGCACGGCGCCGAGACGCAACAGGGTGTCGATGGTGCTTCGCGCATTGAGATACCGCCGGCGCTCCACGGTGTCATCGAGGGTGAGGAGGATCTGCGCGACGGTGATGCCGTGGCGTTCCAGCGCTTCCTGATAGGCGTGCGCCAGGCGAATCTGCCCCGTCGCCGCCGCCGCCTGCTTTTCCTCGAGCTTCATGGCCCCACCGGCGAGCCCAAGCTGGGTCCCGCCGATGGCGATGGCGCCCGACGACACCAGCACCACGTCGCGTCCACGCCGGCGCAGTTCGGCGACGTCCTCGGCCAGGGCGGCGATCCAGTCATGGCGGATCGCGCCCTTGGCCTCATCGGCGAGGAGCGAGGAGCCGATCTTGACCACCAGCCGCTTGGCCGCGCCGAGCCCCTCGGACGGCGCCCGGGCCGCCTTGGTTTTGCCGCTCATGCCCGGTCACTCATGGTCGGATCGCCCATATAAGCGTCCGCCGGCGCCCGGGCTTGGCTTTCGGCTTCCTCGGCCCGCCGTTCGCCGATCTTGGCGAAAATGGCGCGAAGCACGCCGGTTACCCCCTTGCCGGTGACGCCCGAGATCGCCGGCGCCGGCGCCTTCTCGGGGTCAAGACCGGCGGCATGGCTGAGCGCTTCGCACTTGTCGGCCAATTCCTCGACCGGGATGGCGTCGCATTTGTTGAGCACGACGATTTCGGCCTTCTGGTCGAGGCCGTGGCCGTATTGGCGAAGCTCCGTCCTGACGGTCCGATAGGCGCCTTCGATATCCTCTCCCGTGCCGTCGACGAGGTGAAGCAGGACGCCGCAGCGCTCGATATGGCCGAGGAACCTGTCACCCAGTCCGGCGCCCTCATGGGCGCCCTCGATCAGCCCCGGGATATCGGCCAGCACGAACTCCTCGTCGTCGATGAAGACGACGCCAAGCTGAGGATAAAGCGTGGTGAAGGGATAATCGGCGACCTTGGGCCGGGCGCGCGAGCAGGCGGCGAGGAAAGTCGATTTGCCCGAATTGGGCAGGCCGATGAGGCCGGCGTCGGCGATCAACTTGAGGCGCAGCCACAGCCAGAACCCCTCTCCCGGATGGCCGGGATCGACGCGCCGGGGCGCCCGGTTGGTCGAGGACTTGAAATGGCTGTTGCCGAAGCCGCCGTCGCCGCCCCTGGCCAGCAGGCGGCGCTCTCCCGGGCGGGTGAGATCGGCGATCAGCGTATCATTGTCGTCGGCGAATATCTGGGTGCCGACGGGAACCCTGACGACGATTTCAGGCGCGCTGGCGCCGGTGCGGTTGCGCCCCGCGCCGTGGCGGCCCTTCTTGGCCTTGAAGTGTTGCTGGTAGCGGAAGTCGATCAGGGTGTTGAGCGCCGGCACGCACTCGGCCACGACGTCGCCGCCGCGCCCGCCGTCGCCGCCGTCGGGCCCGCCGAACTCGATGTATTTTTCGCGGCGAAAGCTCATGCAGCCGTTACCGCCGTCGCCGCTCTGGATGAATATCTTGGCCTGATCGAGGAATTTCATCGGCTCCGTTCCGCCGGCTCCGCAACAAAAAAGGGAATGGCCAGCCATTCCCTCATCAATGCTCAAGGTTTGGCTTTGGCTATTCTATCCCGCCGGCTCCACCGACACAAAGGTGCGGCCCTTGGCCTTGCGCTGGAACTTTACCCGGCCGGGCGCGGTGGCGAAGATGGTGTGATCCCTGCCGAGGCCGACATTGGCGCCGGGGTGGAACTTGGTGCCGCGCTGGCGCACCAGGATATTGCCGGGAATCACGATCTGGCCACCGTATTTCTTGACGCCCAGCCGCCGGCCGGCGGAATCGCGCCCGTTGCGTGACGAGCCACCCGCCTTCTTGTGTGCCATTACGTCTTCTCCTTACCCTTGCCAGGACCCTTAGCTGGACCCTTGCCCGCCGTCTTCGGCTTGGCCTTGGCCTTCGCCGGGGTCTTGGCCTTCACCTTTTCCGGGGCCTTGGCGCTTGCCTTGGGCTTCGCTTCGGCCTTGGGCTTGGCCTTGGGTTCAGCCTTCGGCTTCGCCTTCGTTTCGGCCTTGGCCGGCGCTTTCTCCTTGGCCGGCGCTTTCGCCGCCGCCTCGCCGCCGGGGGATATGCCGGTGATGCGCAGGACGGTAAGCTGCTGGCGGTGGCCTCTCTTGCGGCGGTAGTTCTTGCGGCGCGACTTCTTGAAGACGATGATCTTATCGCCCTTGGTCTGCTCCAGCACCGCCGCCATCACCCGCGCGCCGGCGACGATGGGCGTGCCGAAGGTGGTGTCCG
>JADFJG010000026.1 GCA_022566265.1 Pseudomonadota bacterium
GGCTCTCCCAGTCGTCCTCGACGAAGCGGATGTCGTGATGCGCGGACGAGATGCCGATCTCGCCCAGGCTTTCGAGGTAGGTCTCCTGGACGTCGGCGGGCGAGGGCTTGAGCAGCACCTGGAACTGGTAATAGTGCTGCAAGCGGTTGGGGTTTTCGCCATAGCGCCCGTCGGCGGGCCGCCGCGTGGGCTGGACGTAGGCGCAGCGCCACGGTTTCGGGCCGAGCGAGCGCAACAGCGTCGCCGGATGGAAGGTGCCGGCGCCGACCTCCATGTCATAGGGTTGCAGGATGACGCAGCCCTTTCGCGCCCAGAACGACTGCAAGTCGAGGATAAGGTCCTGGAAACTGGACGCCTTGGCGCGCTGTTCAGGCATCACACCGTTAGAGCGGTTCTAGAGCGGGGTCTTCGGCGGCAGACAGTATCGAGCGCGCCGGAACCGGTCAAGGCCGCGCGCGCCGATCGCCGGTAATCCCCGGATCAGCGTCAGTAGGGGCAGTCTTCGCGCCCGCATGACTGGGCCCCGCCGGGCGAGACGTAGGTGCCGCAGGCCGCGCACTCGACCAGGGATTCGGCTTCCACCGTTCGGCTCTCGGGCCCGCCCCCTTTGTCCTTGAGCGCCTTCTTCTTGCGGGCCCGGTCGAGCCGGCCCACCCATTTGAAGCCGTACCAGATCGCCAGGATGATGACGGTGGTCAGCAGGAGCTTGTTGAAAGAGAAGCCGAACATGGGGGAGTTTTAAAGGGCCGGGCGCCGAGGAGCAAGAAGTGTGGCGACGCCAAGCCCGGTCCCGGCGTCGTGCCCCAGTGGCGGCCCCAGTGGCGAAAGAGGCGCCATCACAGGCCGAAGCGGCTCCACAGCGCGCGCTCCTCGATCGCGGAGATGATGCCGGCGGCCAGTTCGGCGCCACCGCCGGCGCCAAGCGACGGAACGCCCGCCGGGGACGTTCCCTCCCAATGGCCATCCCCATGGCGGGACCCGAGGCCGGGGCCGAAACGGCGCTTGAACCAGGGGCGCTGAGGCGTGACCACCCTGAGCCTGACCTCGTCGCCGAAGCGTTCGCGCATGACGGTGCGGAGATCGCCGATGCCGTCGATGAGCCCCAGCTCGAGCGCCCGGCGCCCGGACCAGAAGGCGCCGGAAAAGAGCTCGTCCTCCGCCGCCTTGAGCTTGCCCTGGCGCCGGGCGCGCACCATCGCCTTGAAGGTCTCATGGACGTCGCCCTGGATCGCCTTGATGCGGGCGACGTCGTCCGGGTCCTCGGGCGTGAAGGGATCGAGCAGCGATTTATTCTCGCCCGCGGTATAGATCCGCCGCTCGATGCCGAGGCGCCCGATCGCTTCCGCCAGGCCGAAGCTCTTGAAGATCACCCCGACCGAACCGATGATCGACGATTCATCGGCGAAGATCTCGTCCCCCGCCAACGCCAGCCAGTAGCCGCCCGAACCGGCCACGTCCTCGGCGAAGGCGAAGACCGGCACCTCGTTCTCCTCCGCCAGCGCGCGGATGCGCTTGCAGATGAGCGCCGATTGCACCGCCGAGCCCCCCGGCGAATTGACCGCGAGCGCCACCGCCTTCAGGCGCCGCAGCGAAAAGGCGCGCTCGATCGCCTCCGCCAGGCCCCCAAGCGTCAGGCCCGTGCGCAACGGCCCGAGCTGGCCGATGATGCCGCTAAGGCGCAGCACCGCCACGACGGGGGGCGGGTTGCGCACCCGTTCGATCGGCACCAAGCGCCGCAACGCGCCGAGTTTCATTCTCCCCCCTCGAGGTTTCTGGAAAGGCTTGCCGGCCGCGGCCGGCGGGCCTTCGCCACGCCGAAGCGGCTCCGACCGCACAGGCGGGTGAAATGCCGTCTCACAGCTCGAGCCCCTCGCCGCGGCGGAGCACCGCTTCCGCCTGAGCGGTGAAGGACCCGTCCTCTTCATGAAGGACCATGCCGGTGGCAAGGCGCATCGGCCGGAAGGCGTCGGCGACGGCGCGCACCAATACCCTCTTGGCGGGCTTACCCGAATAGCCCGGCCACAGCGGATAGACGACGATGGAGCCGGCGCGGCCGTGAAGCTCGGCGAGGAGCGTATCGAGGCGGTCGGCGCGGTGGATCACGGTCAAGGTGCCCTTGCGCCGCACCATGGCGAGGCAGAAACGGACCCAGTCGCCAAGGCCGCCGGCGGGCGCCGCGTCTTGCCTAACCGCCGACGCCGCGCCTTCGACGTTTGCCGCCGCCCTGCCCCGATCCGGCGATGGGCTTGCCCGGCCGGCCTCGATATAGGGCGGATTGGCCATGACATGGTCGAACGAACCCGGCGCCAGGCGCATCGGCGGGCGGGTCAGATCGCCGGTCATGACGTCGACCCGGCCGATAAAGCCGTTGAGACCGATATTGTGGCTGGCGAGGCGGGCCATGTCCGGCTGCGCCTCGATACCGCTCACCCGGCAGCGGGGCACGCGCCAGGCGAGGCAGAGCGACGCCGCGCCCGAACCGGCGCCGACGTCGAGCACCCTCTCGCCGGCGATCGCGGGAACGGCGGCGGCGAGGAAGACGGGGTCGATCGCCACCCGATAGCCTTTCTTGGGCTGGCAGAGCTTGACCCGCCCGTCGAGCAGGCCGTCCTCGGTGATGGCGGCGCCGCCATGGGGGGCAAGGGCCGGTTCAGCCATGATTGTGGTGGACCTCGGCGGCGTCCAACAGCCGGCAGGCGCGATCGAATTGCTCGTTTGCGACCATGACGCGCCTGGGGATGGCGTTGGCGCTGCCCTCGAGTATCGACATGTGTGTGTCGAGCTCGAACGCCTCGATATCGTCGTCGGCCAAAAGCGCCCTGACCCAGGAAATCAACACTATATCGTTGGTCCTGAGCAACTCCTTCATGGCCGGCCCCAGGCGCCGGCGCGCGGAACAAAATTATGAGGCATAAATTACCTATAAATTACCTATGTTGTGGACTTGACCGTCGGCAAACACCGCTTCTATGCTCGTGCAGTCGCATCGCCGCGTCAAGCAACATGGGAGGAGCGCTTGGCACTCGTCGTCGATCTCCATGCCGGCCGGGACAAGGGCCGGCGGCCATCGCTGGAACTCTTGATCGCGCTCGTCGCCGACGATCTGGCGCGGGTCAATGAGCTCGTGCTCAAGAACATGGAAAGTCAGGTGGCGCTGATCCCCGAGCTGGCGGGCCACATCATCGCCGCCGGGGGCAAGCGTCTCAGGCCGATGCTGGTGCTGGGCGCGGCGCGGTTGTGCGGCTATGACGGCGAGCGCCATATCGGCCTCGCGGCCTGCGTCGAGTTCATCCACACCGCCACCCTGTTGCATGACGACGTGGTGGATGAGAGCGACCTGAGGCGAGGGCTCGCCACCGCCAACACGGTCTGGGGCAACAAGGCGAGCGTGCTGGTGGGGGACTTCCTGTTCAGCCGTTCGTTCCAGTTGATGGTGACCGACGGCTCGATCGACGTGCTCGCCATCCTGTCCGACGCTTCCGCCGTGATCGTCGAGGGCGAGGTCATGCAGTTGACCACGGCGAACGACACCGAGACCAGCGAGACCGCCTATCTCGAGGTCATCAAGTCGAAGACCGCGAAGCTGTTCTCCGCCGCCTGCCGGCTCGGCGCCGTGGTCGCCGAACGACCGGCGATCGAGGAGGAGGCCCTGACCTCGTTCGGGCTCAACCTCGGCATCGCCTTCCAGCTGGTCGACGACGTGCTCGATTACTCGGCGCCCCAGGCGGTGCTCGGCAAGGCCGTGGGCGATGACTTCCGGGGGGGCAAGATCACGCTTCCCATCATCCTCGCCTTCCGCCGCGGCAACGATGGCGAGAGAGATTTCTGGCGCCACGCCCTGGAGGAGCTGGAGCAGGAGGACGGCGACCTCGAACGCGCGGTCGCCTTGTTGCACCAGCACGGCGCGCTGGCGGATACCACGGAACGCGCCCGCCATTACGCCAAATTGGCGCGCGACGCGCTCGATATCTTCGCCGCCGGGGACGAGAAAGCGGCGCTTATCGAGGCCGTCGATTTCTCCATCGAGCGCAACCACTAATCCACGCGCGCGACGGCGTGTGACCCATTGTTCAGTAGCGGTGGAAGTTCCGTCTTCCGCCGGGCCCTAGAGCGGTTCTCGGTAGATAGGAATCAATTTGATGGGTGCAAATCGGCTCCTTCGGCTAGGCGCGGGCGCGCCGCGCGATGCTTGAGCATCGGGCAAGAGGGAAGGGGTCAAGTCTTGATAATTATCATTTTAAGCTGGCTCTCTTCCGCGCCGCGCGAGAGGGGAAGGGGTCAAGTCTTGATAATTATCATTTTAAGCTGGCTCTCTTCCGCGCCGCGCGGGTCAAATCCGAACGCCCGGCACGAGGCCGGACGTCGCAGGGGAATTATTCCCTTGCACCGGGGGCGGCTAATGGGTGACCCCTTCGGCCTCTAATCGTCCCAGACCTTTTCCGGCAGCGGCAGCCCGGCGAGGTCATCGTCGCTCAACGGCCGGTCCGGCTCGGTGGCGAAATCCTCCCTCAGCAGCATCATCAACTGGCGGACATGCTGGCCCGAATGCCAGGTGAAACGTTCGAGCACGTCGTGCAAGGAATGGGTGCCGTAATAGGTCTCGACAGGTCCCTGGCAGGACTTGTCCTCGAGCCCTTGCCACCAGTCCCTGACGCTCTTGCGGACCCGATCGCCGTAAGCGGAGATCTGCGGGGCCGTCGCCATGTCCGCCGGCGCCTCTGTGTTCAGCAGCTCGCGGGTGACCATCCCCTCGGCGCCGGTGGCGACTTCGAGAAAGGCCTCCTGGAGCCTGAAGATATGAAAGCCGAGATTGCGGTAGGTGCGCTTGCGGTCGCGCACATTGGTGTCGAGCCTGTCGGCGGGGAACTGGCACAGGTACCGCTGGGCGGCGGCGAGAATGAGGTCGAGCTTCTCGACCAACTGTTCTGGCGTGAGTTGCGCCTTGGCCTGGTATTCGACGCCGGTCAGCCGGGCCACGTCGTCGAGGGACTGGCCGAACACCCACTCGTCGCCAAGCGCCACCACCGGGACGGAGGTGGCGCCGATGCTTCTCAGCGCCTCCATGCCGCCGGGGTCGTCCTGAATGTTGATCGATTCGAATTCGATCCCACGGATCGAAAAGAACTCCTTGGTCCTAAGGCAACTGGTTCAACCCGGGTGCCAGAACACCCTGATGGTCTCGGACACGGCTCGTCCCCTCTCCTGGTAGATTCTTGTAGTGAACGTACCCAGCCTAACGAGGGTGCGGCCGGGCTGTAAAGCCAATTTCGGTCGTGATCGGGGGGAACGCGGGGCGGCCCCGTCCAGGCCGGGGCTGGTGGAGGTGTTTAGGACGAGGCCGCCGCCGCGTCGTTGGCGCTGACTGCCTGGGGCAGCTTCGCGCCGGGGCGAGGTGTGCACCAGAGCCGGCCCTGCTTCCGGGGGCTCTTGCACAAGGCGCAATTAAGCTTGAGCGGGTCGACCGCGCTCAAATAGGCGCATCTCCAGGCCACCGTGATCTCCTCGCGGTTGGCGTCATCGATCTCGAGCGCGCAGATCGGCGCGCCCAGAAGCGGCGGATCGGTGAAGCCGAGCTCGGCGAGAAGCTTGACGGTGGCGGGGTGGACGGCGTGGGAATAGTAACGCGAAAAATCGTAGCGTCCGTCGTCCAGCAGTTCGGCGAACGCCTTCGACACCAGGACGGTGGCCAGCCCCCTCTTGCGAAGTTCGGAGTGCACCACCACCGAATCGAGCTTGCAGACCTTGGCGCTGGCGTTACCGGTACCGGCGTCAACGATCTGGCAGCAGATTACGGCACAGACCTTGGAGCAGCCCATCAGACCCAGAAGCAGCAACTCGCCGGCGGGCGCATCGTTGCGGTCGCCGTCGAGGCAGGTACCGATGCGCCCGATCTCCTCGGAGGTGGCGTGCCGGCGCACGAAATCGAGGAAGGTCTCGCGCGAAACCTCGCCGATCTCAAGTCCCTTTTTCTCGGCCGGGCACGGGCTCATCAATCACTCCAAAAATTCGTCACATTCACTGTCCTTGCGTTCACCGCCGGTAGGGCGCTTAACACCCGCCGACACCCCGATTAGACCACGAAGTGCTTTACCGGGAGTTAAAGGGTCAATTTTAATTAAATATAATCAATTACTTACCATGGCACTTCGTCACGGCGCAAAACCCCGCCTGCTCCGGCGGGGCGTTCTTTATGCCGCCAAATCGTTCCGCATTTACGATTTCTTAGACAAATATAGATTAGTATCGATTAACACCCACGATCAGTGGATGTTTTGGGGCGGCTGATCTAAGCATCTGTCTTCCCTTGGTGACACTATAGCCGCCCACGCAACTCACCTCACCTAAGGGAGCCACATACCCAAAGGAGGAGGAAAAATGCCTTCATTCTTCGATAAGCTAAAGGGTTGGCTCGGCCAGATCGTCGAGCTCGGCCTACTGCTGATTGCTCTCGGCATTGTACTCCAGATCTTGTTCGGCCGGGCGGTCAGCTTCATACCGGGCGACGTTGTCGGTAATCTCATCGCCGTGGTTAAGGCGATGGGCGACAACGGCCTCGCCGGCTTGATCGCCATCGGTGTCGTCATGTGGCTGTTCTGGAAGAGGCAACCAGGGTAACAACGGCTGTCTTAGGAGGGATGGGTTGACGGGCTGGGGGATCTCCCCCAGCCCGTTGCCTTTTCGTAAGCCGGCACTCAGTCTGTCGCCTTGCCCGCCCGACATCCCTGGGCGCGACTGACGAAAAACCGCAGGATTCAAGGGGGAGAAGAGGTCAAGACTTGACTCCTTCTCCTCTGTCAGAGCCCCCGATAGCAGATGAAGTATGGCCTTCGATCATGGAGGCGGATGCTGTCGTTAGCAGTTCGGAGATCAACCCATTCATGCTTTTGCCTTGTAGCTTCGCGACAACATATAGGTCGTGGTGCAGCTCCGGGGTGAGACGGACGGAAAGCGTCCCGGAGAACGGGCGGTCAGGCTCTTCGCCGCGCTCGGCGCAGAAGGCGCGATAATCCTCTATAGAGTCGACAAAGGCTTGGCGTAGCTCATCAACCGATCGCCCCTGAAACGTAATCACGTCCCGTGTGTTGATCACTTCGCCATGAAAGACGTCGGCCTCGCTATCAAACTCTACACGACCGACAAAGCCCTCGAATTCCAGATTTCCCACGGTATCACCCTCTAGCGGTTCTATTCACTGTCAGGCGCCACGCCCGCCGCGACAAGAAACCGGCGGACCGACTTTACGGCGCCCCTGTCTGTTTCTGGCCGGGGATGGGGCCGATGAAACACGGCCTTCGCCTCGTTTAAGGCTACCCGGACACGCGATCCCTTTCCTTCACTCAACTCTGCTCCGCAAGTTTTTAACCAAGCCTCAATGTCAGACCACAAGATTCCCGAGGGGGGCGGGTTTGCAAAAATGTTTTCAAGTGTCCGCCTATGCTTGGCCCTCATTGGTATATGGTATCATATGATGATACCATCAAGCACTGAAAAATGGCGGCGGTGGGCTTTGGGTTGTCACGACCTCGATAATCCCAAAAAACGCGCAAAACACCGAATTCGGCCAGAAATCCGGTCGATTTGCACCTATAAGCCGTTTCTGGAAGCCGTTTGTGTAAACATAAGGGCCTGGCCGGACGCGAAAATCCCAGCCAAGCCCTCAAAATAGTTGGTCGGGGAGAGAGGATTTGAACCTCCGGCCCCCACGTCCCGAACGTGGTGCTCTGCCAGGCTGAGCTACTCCCCGAGAGAGGCCGATTGGCGCGGTCGGCTCTTATATACCCGCTTCCCGGACTTGGCAATGGCGGCGCCTCGGCCCCCCGTTCAGGCCACCGGATCGGGCTCGAGGCCGGCCTTGGCCGCGGCCTCGTAGCGGTCCTTCTCGGCGAGCCACAGATCGCCGTAATCGACGTGCCGCCAGTTGTCGAACCACGGCCCGCCGCGGGTGTGATGGACGACGTTGGGCGGGCCGCCCTCGGGCTTCTCGCACCAGCCCTCGAGCCAGTTCCAGGTCTCCCCCACGGCGCCGATAAGATCGTCCGCCAGCCACGAGAAGCGATGCAGGAAGGCGCCGGTCTCGGAACTCGCGACCTCGGCCGTCAGCGCCGCGTTCGCCGGATGGCCGCAGTTGTAGAGCATCATCGAGGACCAGTTCTTGCGCGGATAGACGGTCTGCACCTGGCCGTCCATCTTGGTCTTCTCCGGCGGCCGGTGGTCGTGATGGACGCACATCACCGCATAGCGCTCATCGATGAGGGCGATCAAATCCTTGACGTCGCCGAGCCACAGGAAATCGCAATCGCAAAACAGCGCCCAGCCCCGATAGCCCGCGAGATGGGGCACCAGGAAGCGGGTGTAGGTGAACTCGGTCGAGGACAGCGGGTCCTCGCCGCGGGTGTAGATGCCTTGGGCCCGGAGATCCTTCTGCACCAGGGGGATGATATCGAGCGGCACCGAAGCGTTGCGAAGCATGGAATGCCGGCAGACCTGGTAGGCGATGTCCTCGCGGCTGTCCCAGCCGACATAGACGGGAAAGGGCTTGTCGCTCACTTGGGCGTACTCCTCTGACTATACGCGACTAGAACGCCGGCTTACGAGGCGGGCGGCAGATCGGCCACGAGGTCCGAGGCCAGCGCGTCGAAGGCCGCCCGCCAGTCCCCGTCCACCGCCTGGCGGTAGAGCCGGGAGCCCGGGAACCACGGTGATTCGGCGCCCTCGTTCATGCATTTATAATCCGCCGGGTGGGGCACGAGGATGCGGCTCGCCCGCCCGGCGCCGGCGCGAAGATGGACGTTGACGTTGCCGACGGCGACATATTCGTCGATCACCGAGAGGGTGGCCAGCATGTCCTCGACGGTCCCGTTCAGCGCCCCCAGATCGTGCACCGCGCGGCCGAGGCCGGCGGAAAGCCGGTCGATCTCACCCGCCCGAGGGCCGCTTTGCAGGGCGAGGAAGGTGCCGGGGACCTGGGACAGTCCCTTCGCCAGCCCGTCGATCGGCGCGAACTTGTAAAAGATGCCGGTACCCCCGGGGGCGCCCTTGCGCCAGCTTAGCCCGACATAGGGCGGCGGACCCAATCCCCGAAGGCGCGCCTTCATGTTCTCGACATTGGCCGGCTCGGGCGCCAACGGCAGGGGGGGTGGAAACTCGGCCGCGGTCTTGACGCCAAGAAGGAATGGCAGATCCCCCGCCAGCAGGAACCAATCCTCGGCGGCGGGCCGGGCGTTCTCGGCGACGACGGTGTTGATGAAGGCAAGGCGTCCGGCGAGGGGGGCGAAGCGCGCGCTCGCCTGGTAGTCGATCCAGGCGCCCCGGTCCTCCAGTTCGGGCGCGAAGCGGAGGAAACATATCTCGTCCTCGAGATCGGGCTCGCCGCGGAGGAAGATGTCGCTCTCATCGAGCGCCGACGGCAAGGGCCGGCGGTCGGCCTCTCCCGCCCCGCCCGCTCCCAGCGGCCGCGAGAGGAAGGCCTCGAAACCTTCCTCGAACCTTCCCGCCGCCAGCAGCAGGACCGCCCGCAGGAACCGGGCGCGGGCGAAATCGGGCTTGGCCTCGAGCGCCTTCTCCTGCGACGCCAGGGCTTCGTCGAAGCGCCCGAGATGGCGGTAGACGATGCCAAGCGAGCTCTCGACCTCGGCCCGCGCCGGGTCGATTTCCAGGGCGCGCCGGTTCGCCGCCGCGGCGCCCTCGAAGTCCCGCTTCCGCGTCAAGGCCCTGGCGAGGTTGGCGTGGGTGGTGGCGAGGTCGGGCTTGAGTTCCATCGCCTGATTGAACCGCGCGATGGCGTCGTCCGTCCTCGCCTCCTGCAACAGCGTCACGCCGAGATTGTTGTAAGCGGGGACGTTTTCAGGGTCGGCGGCGATGGCGCGCTCGAACGCCCCGATGGCGTCCTGGTAACGGCCGGCATGTATCAGTGCGCTACCCAGGTTGTTGTGGGCATCGGAAGAGCCGGGCTCGGCGGCGATCGCGCGCTCGAAGTGAACGATGGCCCGGTCGGTCTCGCCGCGGCCGAGCAGCAGCGTGCCGAGGTTGTTGTGGGCCTTGGTGAAGTCCGGCTTCGCCTTGAGCGCGCGGTTGAAGAATTCGATGGCGGGCGGCACCTTGCCGCTCTTGGCGGCGATCCCCCCCATGAGGTGGAGCGCCTCGGCGTGGTTGGGGTCCGTTGCCAGGATCCCCCGGCAGACCGACTCGGCCTTCATCAATCGGCCGGCGATGGCGTGCTCATAGGCGACATCGTATTCGGCGCCTTGGCCCCCTTGGGCCTCTTCGCCCTCGTTTTTCACCATACCCGAGTGTCCTGAATGGAAGTGAGATCGGCCACCGGCGAAGCCAGGGTGCAATGCGTGGCGGAATTATAACGGAGTTCCGGCCGAGGGTCCAAGGCCACGCGCCGCCGGTCGGCGCCGGACCGCCATCGCGACCGCACGCGGTGGCTCGCCGCGAAGCGGCCTCACCGGTGTTGAATTTGGAAAATGAAAAGGCTTCAGGCGAGCCGGCGGACGCGGCGCGGCGTCACTGCGGGATGATGGTTTCCGAAGAGGCGAATCCGTTCAGTTTCGCCAGCAAATATTCCAGGTTGTCGGAACCGATATCCATGTCCTCGAACTGGGTGAGCACCCGTTCGATCATGCGCTTGGTGAAGCGTTCGCGGTCGTTTTCCTGGCCGTCATAGCCGGTTTCCCGGGCCACCTCGACGGCCATCTTCACCGCCGGCAGCAGCGCCTTCGGCAACAGCGCCTTGTCGTAGATGGACTTGAGGCCCAAATCCCCCCCGTCGTAAATGAGCATCCGGGCGTTGACCACCGAAACTCCGGCGCGCCGCGCCAGCGCGGCCTCGAAGAACGCCAAATCGCCCATGCAAAGCGCTCTCAGGATGATCGACGGGGTGAGGCGCGAATTCTCGTGAAGCTGGAGCACCAGCTCTTCGACCTCACCGCTCTCGACGCCGGCCCGGACGAGGGAAAGGGTGGCGCGTTCGCGCATGCCCAGGACCAGGTCGGTCGTGACCTCGGGCGACAATTCGTGGTGTGTCGCCAGATGATCCTTGAGCTTGTCGGAGACCATGGTCACCAGGCGCTCGGCGATGCCGACCGGCAGTTTCGCGCGGTAGGCCATGCGCTCATTCACTTTTTCGCTTTCGCCGAAGTGATCGATGGCCTTTTCAAATGACCGATCGGAAATCTCCGCGCCGACATTGTCCATCAGGGTAACGACGACGTCCTCGTTCCTGGTATCGACCAAGGCGTCCGACACCATTTCCGACACCGTCTCGCGCCGGGCGACGGCGGACTGCTTGGCGGCATCCGAGGCGTTGATGATCTCGACCAGGTCGTCTTCGGTGAGCACCTGGGAAAACTCGAGGACGGGGATCGCCACCGAATCCACGTCCTTCGCCAGGCTCAAGGCGACGTCGTGGGGAATCTGCGGGCATTCCTTGAGATGCTCGGACAACGCCTCGCGCACCTGGACTTCCACATCGCGTGCCATGATGCGGAATATCTCTTCCGCCAGGCGGCGTTCGCTGTCGCTGAAACCCCCACCGCCGAAACGGGAGGCGATCTTGCCTATCGTGCCCGCCCTCGTCTCCGGCGAGGGATCGCACATCAGCTTTTCGACATCGGCTTTGGTCAGACTGGCTTTCATTCGTGTCTTTCGTGGGCCTCGAGTATCGGTGCCGGGCGATGGGGGAACGACCGGCGATGGCCCCTGGGACAAAAATCGGATCCGCCGAGAGATCGCCGCCGGAGAGCGCCGCCAATAGCCGTAAGGTTAATTAAACTCTAACGCCCAAAGATTAAGGAAACCTGAATCCCGCCGCCGGGTGGATGCCGGCGCGGGCACGCGGATAAGGGATAGCCCCGATCAGCGGCTCTTCGGGAGTCCCTGGCCAACATTCTCGATCTGGTCCGCCAGCGAGATCGGCTGGGCCGAGGCGATCTCCAGGTCACGGTCCTCGAAGACGTCCTTGCCCGGGTGTTTCTTCGCCCATTCCTCGACCACGGTCTCGCGGAGGCGTATCAGCGCCGCCACCTGGGGGTGGAACAGGCGGATCATGGCGCCGACCCACCGGTTGACGGGCCAGGAAGGCTGGGCGTGCGAGATGACGAAGGAATCCAGCATCGCGCAGACATCCTCGGCCCGGTACCACACTTCGCCGGTTACCCAGCGGTTGGTGGTGAACAGGCAGATGGGAAATCCGTAGCTGTCCATGGAGATGCCGATCAGGTGGCTCAAGGCGTCGTCCTTCTCGTCCGGCAGCTCGAGGTCGGGAAGGGGCGCGGGCTTGACGCCCTTCGGCATGCCCTTGGGCCGCAGGAAGGTGTGGAAGTGGCCGTGTTCGCCGACCCTGAGCTCCGCCGGATGGGCGTGGTAGTAGTACTGGGAATGGGATTCGTTGTCGTAGACGTCGCCGTCCGGGTAGTGGTTCCATTCGTAAAAGGTGCCGGTGTCCTTGATCAGCTCGCCGACGAGGTTATCACTGGTTTTTTCCAGCACCTGGTGCACTTCCATGACCTCTTCACCGGCCGCCGCCATATCCTCGAGCCGTTGCCTCGAAAGGCCGGAGAAGTCGATTTCCCCGATCCCGGGTGGGGTCCTGGATTGATCGGCCGGCATCACGTCATTCCCGATGAAGCGGTTCGATGGTGGCGCGTCGGGCGCCCCCGTCCAGAGATAATGTAAACACGCCCCATCCCGATGTTAAGCGGCGCGTGCCATCGGGCGCGCCGATAGGCGCGGCGATCGGCGTGATGATACCTGTTGCCGATAAGCAGCGCTCATCCTCCTTCGCGCACCAGCCGGAATCCGATCGGAATGGGCTCAGGCGCGCCGCGACACCCGTGCCCTACCACGCCGGGCGGATCTTTAGCACGGCCGGCGACAGCGTGGTGGCGGAGTTCGGCAGCGCGGTCGAGGCTGTGCGCTCGGCCATTTCAGTCCGGGAAAATCTTAAATTCCGCCCGCCGGAGGGAGGCCGCCACGCAAGCTACAGGTCTTGCGCGCCAGCTTCGGCTACCCCGTGCAAAGCGGTCTCAATCCTCGGGTTCGGAAACCTCGGTGAGCTTCCCCCCGGCCAGCTTGAAATGAAAATTTCCCGTTGCCGGTTCCATCCAGCGTTTGTACAGGGGGACAAGCCAAAGGATTTGATCTGAATCAATGATCCTGCACACCGCCTCTTGTAGATTTCCGCCCCATCAAACCTTTCGGGCTGCGTGCGCCCCTGCTTCACCGCATCGAAGCCAAGGGGAGAGGCACTAACATGAATTCCTGAGAAGGCGAACCAAGCCAAGAAAAAGCCACGCCCGAAATTGCGGGACAGTGTTTTCTACGACACTGTATTTCCGCAATGAAAAGCACAAGGAGAGAAACCATGTTGAGCAAGCATATCTTGGCCGCAATATTGACTTTGGGGCTGGCGTCCGCGGTGATGGCGGCAGGCTCGCCCAGCACGTCGGCGCCCAAGACGGTCGTTTCCACCTTCGACATCGCCGAGAAGGCGGTCAAGGCGGAAGATTACAAGCGGGCCATCCCGCTGTTGAAGAAGGTGATCGCCAAGAACCCGAACCACTACGACGCCTTGAACTATCTGGGCTTCAGCCACCGCCAACTGGGCGAGAACGACACTGCGCTCGGCTACTACAAGACGGTGCTGGCCATGAAGCCGGACCACCGGGGGGCTAACGAGTACCTGGGCGAACTGTACCTGAAGGAGGGCAAACTGGATTTGGCCAAGAAGCAACTGGCCAAGCTCGACAAGATCTGCTTTTTCGGCTGCAAGGAGTTCGACGACCTGAAGACCGCCATCAAGGCCTACGCGAGCGGCGGTGGCTTCACCGGCTTCTCCAAGCAGCCACAGAGCGCCAACTGACACCGGCCCAGGGCTACTCGGCGGCGGTGGCTTCACCGGCTTCTCCAAGGGCAACTGACCGCCCGCCGTAGGGAGGCCACCACGCAAGCTACAGGTCTTGCACGCCAGCTTCGGAGACCCCTGCAAAGCGGTCTCAATCCTCGGGTTCGGAAACCTCGGTGAGCTTTCCCCCGACCAGCTTGAAATGGAATTTTCCCGTTGCCGGTTCCATCCAGCGTTTGTCATCCAAGCCGCGAGCGAAAGTCGGCACCCCTACGGTGATCGTAGCCTCGTACGTCCCGTCTCCAGCCAGTCCACTGTTGAACGCATAATGCAGGCCGCTACCACCCCACATGGGATGCAGCGAGCCTTTGACCTTTTTCCCAGTGTCCTTGTTAATTGCCTCAAACGTCACGTCGGCGTAAGGGATGCGAGTTTTGGATTTTGGATCGATGGGCTTCGCCTCGACGTGGTACAACTGGCCCGGCGCGACGCCCATTTCCATCCACTTGGCTGGCTTGCCCATCAGCATCCACATACCTTTTGCGCGTTCTAGTTCCATCTGGATGAGCATACCTTCGGCCGAGGCGCGGCCAACGAGCACGCCATGCTCTGCTTTGGATGCATCCACCGGGGTTGCTAAAACCTTGACCTTGGGTTCCGAGCTTTGCCCGGCGGCTACAGGTCCCGCCAAAGCAGCAGCCAGCGCCGCGGCCAGCGCCAGCACGTTATGTCTCCTCATAGTGATTTCCTCCGTTCCCCAGGTCGCTGTCTCTGATGCAGCGGAAGCGCAAAAAGACCATGCCTCCTTTGCGATGTCTTTGATCTAGATCAACCGACCGCGGTATCTTCGATCTCGGTCAACCGACATTTCCCTGACGCATGTATAGGGTCGGCACCAAGGGCAGCGCCGAAGTTGGGAAACCTATCAGGATATGCTTAAGCTTGGGACTGCTGTCCATTGCCGCGCCGGCGGGTGCTCTTTTCCTGCCGGCCGCGAGGCACGGTGTCCTTGCCCTCCGCCAACCGCAGGGCGGCATCGACCTTGGTGATCTGGTCCTCGAGGAAAATGGGTTTCTCCGAGGTGATATCGAGTTCACGGTCCTCGTAGACGTTGCGCCGGGGGTGTCTCTTTTGCCACGCCGCCACCGTGTCGTCGCGCTCGAACAGCAACTCGCTGATCTGCGGCTTGAACAGCTTCAGCATGGCCGTGACCCAGCGGTTCATCGGCCACGACGGCTGCGCGTGGGTGATGGCGAAGAGATCGATCATGGCCGAGACGTCCTCGGCCCTGTACCAGGTTTCGGCGCAAATCCAGCGGTTGGTGGTAAACAGATTGATCGGAAGCCCGGAAGAGTCCATCGAGATCGCGACGATGTGGCTGAGCGCGTCGTTTTCGTCCTCGGGCATGGTGAAGTCGGGCAACGGCGCCGGCTCGATCCACGAGGGCATGCCCTTGGGCCGAAGGTAGGTGTGGAAGTGGCCGTGCTCCCCTTCCCGGTGGGCGTGGTAGTAGTACTGCGAATGGGTCTCCGAGTCGTAAACGTCGTCCGCGGGGTAGTGGTTGAACTCATAAAACGTGCCTTGACCCCTCAGCGCCTCCGCCACCACGTTGTCGCCCGTCTTGGCGAGCGCCATGAGGCACTCCATGACCTCGTCGCCGGCGGCGGCGGTCCGCTGGAGTTCCTCGATCGGCAAATCGTTCAGATCGACCATGCCCGTCACCCCCGGTCAGTTTCGCGAGATTCGCAACGGCGATACCCTTAGCTTTCGAAGTTTACGTCACTTATGCCGCGATCGCCAGTCACCTCGCGTCAACTTTACGTGAGGCACGGGCGCTTGGCTGGCGTCACTCTGTTTCGCGCACCAGGCGGAATCCGATGAGGATATGTTTGAGCGCCCTGGGACGGCCGTGCCGGGCCGCCGGACGGCATACGCCGCACCCCTTGTCGTCCCATGAGCCGCCCTTGACCAGGACCCGCGCCCCCGCCGGCCCATGGGGCGAGGGCGTCGCGGTCCACTCGAAAACCTGGCCGGCGGCGTCAAGCAGCCCGAACGGGCTGGCGCCATCGGGGAACCGCCCTACCGGCACGGTGTCGAAGGGTCCCGAATCGTGGCTGTTCAGGCGCTTCGCATCGAACGCCTCGCCCCAGGGAAAGCGCCGGCCATCGGTTCCCCGCGCCGCCTTCTCCCACTCGGTCTCCGTCGGCAGGCGCCAGCGCGCGCCGGTCTTCCGCGTCAACCATTCGCCGTAGGCGCCGGCATCGTCGAACGACACCAGGACCACCGGATGGGGTCCCCGCCCGGGCGGCGGGCGGCCCCGAAGCCAGGCGAACTTGCGGGTCCTGGCATAGGGGTGGATGAGCCCGTATCCTTTCCAAGTCACCCGGTCCACATCCGGCGCCGGGTGGCCGGTCTCGGCGACGAAGAGGGCGTATTGGTCGTTGGTGATCGGTGTCTTGGTGATGGCGAACGCCGGCAAGTCGAGCTTTGCCGGGCGGCGCTCATCCTCGTACCAGCGGTTTTTCCGGGTGATGGAGTGTCCGTATGCGGCTTCATCGAGACGGTAAGCCGCCTCGCGCTCGTCACCGCCGGAGCCGGCGATGAATGTCCCGGCCGGCACCCGGATGAGGGCCGGCGATGGATCGGCCGCGGCGGTGGGCGCCGCGCTGGAAATTTCGTCCGCCAGCGGGGCGCCGGCCACGGCCAGACAAAGCGCCAATTTTGCTATCGTCTTCATCGCTCCCCAGCCTCTCCGGTCTGAGCACGGGTGAGGCTCAGTCTAGAGCACTATCCGCCCAGGTCCCCCCGGTTCGCTTCAATTCCGTTCACGAATTATTGATGAGATTTGACCCCAAAAGGGCGTTCATATCATTACCATTCATGGGATGATCGAGACCAAGCATGACTCGTAACCGAACAACGAATAAGCCTTGTCCCAAGGCCAACGATAGAGGGGCTATACCATGAACCCATTGAGAAACCGGCTGTTGTCCACCACCGTGATGCCGCTCGTGATCGGTGTCGGTGTCGGCATCGGCGGGGTTACGCTAACCACCGATCCCGGGCCCGCCGCCGGCTGGCACGGCGCGGTGAACGTGGCCCAGAACCCGTGCGCGGCCAAGAACCCATGCGCCGCCAAGCGATGTAATCCCTGTGCCGCCAAGCGCGGATGCAACCCCTGCGCGGCGAAGAACCCCTGCGCCGCGAAGCGTGGATGTAACCCCTGCGCGGCGAAGAATCCCTGTGCCGCCAAGCGCGGATGCAACCCCTGCAATCCGTGCAATCCCTGTGCGGGGGGAGGTTCGGCGTTCTCCGCCAAGTGCGTGATACCGCGCCTGGCCAAGGCGGCCATCTGCAACCCCTGCGCCGCCAAGAACCCGTGCGCCCCCTGCGGGGCGAAAAGCCCGTGCGCCCCCTGCGGGGCGAAAAGCCCGTGCGCTCCCTGCGGGGCCAAGAATCCTTGCGCCGCCAAGAACCCCTGCGCGGCCAAGAGCCCCTGCGCGGCGAAGAACCCGTGCGCCGCCAAGAGCCCTTGCAACCCCTGCGCCGCCAAGAACCCTTGCGCCGCCAAGAACCCCTGCGGTCCTTGCAGTCCGTGCGGTCCCTGCGGGGCGGCCGGCGGCGCCAAGCTGACGAAAGCCGAGGCGAAAGCGGCCTATAACTGTGTCAAGGGCGAGCTCGAGGCGGCTTACAAGAAATCCGGCCTCAAGATCAGCGCCAGCTATCACGATTGGAAGCGGTACAACACCGTGACCTACGTGTCGGCGACCCATGGCGGGCGGTACGTCAACAATTACGCCAACCCGAAGGCGAAACGATACGGCAAGTTCGAGAAGTCGGGCAAATTGCCCCAGGGCTCGGTCCTCGCCAAGGACAGCTTCATGGCAACGGCCAAGGGCCAAGTCGGCGTCGGTCCCTTTTTCATCATGGAAAAGATGGGGCCGGGCTTCAGCAAGGCCAGCGGCGACTGGCGGTACACCATGGTCATGCCCGATGGCAGCGTCTTCGGCAGCACCAAGGGCAAGGGCTCGGCCAAGGTCCGGTTCTGCGCCGAATGCCACATGACCGCGGCGGAAACCGATTCCATGTTTTTCATGCCGGCGGAAGTGAGAGTCAGATAATCGCGTAACTCCTCCCGAATGGCCTAATGGGCCGCCGGTTCTTGCGGCGGGTGAGTAAACCAAAACAAGCTCACCCGCCGTTTTTTCTGAATTAAGTATGGTGTCCCCTTAATTGCTCGTGCTCCTCGCCGCCGCCGCCGCATTAGAACAATTTGTTTTCCTTGAAATAGCGGACGGCGCCGTCGTGAAGCGGCGCCGAATTGCCGGCCCTGACCAGGTTCCCGCGCTCGAGATGGCCGAAGGCGGGATGCAGGCCCTTGAACTCGTCGAAATTATCGAACACCGCCTTGACGACCTCATAGACGATATCGGCGTCGAGCTTCGCCGATACCACGAGCGTCGCCGTGACGCCGAAGGTTTTCACGTCCTTCGCGTTCCCCTTGTACATGCCCCCGGGGATCACGGCGTGGGCGAAATAGGGACGCTCCTTGACCAGATCGTCGATGGCGGCGCCGGCGACCTCGACGAGCACCGTTTCGCACGCGCCCATGGCCTCGTTGATGACGCCGTTGGGATGGCCGATGACGTAGACCACGGCGTCGGCCTCCTCGGCGCAAAGGGCCCGGTGCTGCTCGGAAGTAGCGAACTCGAAAGCACGGGCCAAATCCTTTCTCCGCCAGCCGAGCGCTTCCATGACCAGCGCCATCATCGCCCGCTGGCCCGAACCGGGCCTGCCGACGCCGACCCTCTTGCCCTTGAGATCGGCGATCGCGGCGATGCCCGAGGAACGCCGCGCGAGAACCGTGAAGGCCTCGCCGTGGACCGAAAAGACCGATCTCAAATCGCTGAAAGGGCCGGCATCGGAGAACCTGCCGGTGCCATTGACGGCGCGAAACTGCCAGTCCGACTGGACGATGGCCATGTCGAGGTCATTCGCCCGCAAGGCGTTCAGATTGTCGACCGAGCCGCCCGTGCTCTCGACGGCGCAGCGTATGCCATGGCTCTTGCGGCCCTTGTTGACGAGACGGCAGATGGCGCCGCCGGCGGGGAAATACACCCCGCTGACACTGCCGGTGCCGATGGTGAGGGTGTTGCCCTCGCGCGTGCTGGTTTGCGCATCCGGCTTGATCGCCTCGATATCGTTGCCCGATAGGAACCACAACGCCACCACCGCCGCGCAGGCGGTGATGGCGAGGGCCGCGTTTCTGTTCATGGCGGCAACCTACCACAAGGCGACGCCACCGGAGGGCGGCAAATCGATCCGGCCGCGACAACCGGATCGGATAACCGGTCAGTCGCGGACCACCAGCACCGAGCAATCGGAGTGGCGGACGACCCGCGCCGCGTTCGGCCCCAAAAGATAGTCCTTGAGCGCCGGCCGGTGGGCGGCGATGACGATGAGATCCGCCCCGATGCTTTCGGCCACCTCGATGATCCGCTTGTAGATGGTGCCGTAAACGACGATGGGCTTGACGGGTACGCCGTCCGGTATGCCCTCGGCGCAGAGCTTTACCAGTTCTTTCCTGGCCTCGTCGAGGGTCTGGTCTTCGTGACCCTTGGGGAAGAACTGGGCGACCTTGGTCATGCCGAAATCGGGCACCACCGAGAGCACATGCAAGGTGGCGCCGGCGCACTGGCAGGTTTCCACCGCCACCGGCAGGGCCTTTTTCCACGAGCTCTCCTCGGTGAGATCGACGGTGAGGAGGATGTCCTTGTACATGCTTGCGCCTCCTTATGCCGGCGCGCCGGAAGGGCCGGCGGCGCCCGGAGCTTCGCGGCGCCGCCGCGCCAGTTGCAAAACGACGACGATGCCCATAAGCGCCAGTCCGAACGGGTAGATCCACTGCCTCGCCGGCTGACCCACCAACTCGACTTCGACATCGGTGACGAAATCATCGAGCCTGATCCCGATCTGTTCGGCCAGCCCCTTGGGCAGCAAGTCGGAAACCGCGTAGCGCCCCTCTTCGTCCAGCTTCATCCTCAGCCCATAGAGCCCGTAGCCGGCGCCGGCGCCCAACTCGGGCGTGCCGATGCGGTAGAGCCTGAAACGGTCGCCGTATTCGGTCGACCGCACGACGTGGATGCGGATGGAATAACCGGGCTTGGCCGCCGCCTCGCCGACGGCGAACCGCTTGAGATCGAGGGGCTCGAAGGCCGGGTAGATCTGGTTCATCACGAAATCGGGCCGGAACAGGGTCACGACGACGGCGGCGAGCAACACCATCTCATAGAGCTTGATCTTGACCAGCATCCACCGCTGGGTGAGGGAGGCGAAGGCGAACATGGCGATCAACGAGACGATGAAGATCATCAGCCCATGCCAGAAGCTATCGACCCCGACCAGCAGCAGGTCGGGATTGAAGATGAAGATGAACGGCAGGATGGCGGTGCGGATATCGTAATAGAATCCCTGGATTCCGGTCTTGATGGGGTCGGCGCGCGATATCGCCGCCGCCGCGAAGGCGGCGAGACAGACCGGCGGCGTGTCGTCGGCGAGGATACCGAAATAGAACACGAAGAGATGCACCGCGATCAGCGGCAGGACGAGACCGGACGCGGCTCCCAACTCGACCAGCACCCCGGCCAGCAGGGAGGCGACCACGAGGTAATTCGCCGTCGTCGGCAAGCCCATCCCGAGAATGAGGGCCATCACCGCGGTAAGCCCAAGGAGGATATAAACATTGCCGCCCGAGATCGTCTCGACGAGCCCGACCATGGCGTTGTTGAGCCCGGTCGATGCGACCGAGCCGACGATGATGCCGGCGGCGGCGACGGCGACGGCGATGTTGATCATGTTGCGCGCCCCGGAAACCAGCCCGCCATGGATCAGGACAACGCCGTCCTTGAGGGCTCGCGCGAAGTCGGACTCGCCGGCGCGCAACTCGCGCCAGAGGCGTTGCGCGACGATGATGACCATCAACATGAGGATCGAGTAGAACACCGAGGTGCCCGCCGTCCACCGTTTGAACATCAACAGATAGACCAGCAGCGCGATCGGGATCAAAAAGTGGATGCCGCCGAAAAAGGTCTTGCGAAAGTGCGGGATGTCGGATTTCGCCATGCCGCTCAGCCCCAGCTTCAACGCCTCCAGATGCGAGATGTAAAACAGCGCCATGTAGCTGATGACGGCGGGAATGAAGGCGGCCTTGACGACCTCGAAATAGGAGATGCCGATAAGCTCGGCGATGATGAAGGCCGCCGCGCCCATGATCGGCGGCATGAGCTGGCCGTTGGTCGACGCCGCGACCTCGATGGCGCCCGCCTTGATCGCCGACATGCCGGTCTTGCGCATGACCGGAATGGTGAAGGTCCCGGTGGTCACCACGTTGGCGATGGAGGACCCCGATATGGCCCCGGTCATGCCCGACGCCAGGATCGCCGCCTTGGCGGGACCGCCACGGTAGCGCCCGACCATGGCGAAGGAGAGATCGAGGAAATAACGGCCCGCCCCGGCCTTGTCCAACAGCGCCCCGAAGAGCACGAACAGGAAGACGAAACTGACCGAGACGTCGATGGGGATGCCGAAAATGGCCTCGCCGCCCATCCACTGATAGCTGATCAGCCGGTTGAGCGACATGCCCCGGTGGGAAATCATATCCGGCATCGACTGGCCGAATATGGAGTAGACGATAAACACGCTGGCGATGACGACCAATGGCAGGCCGATGCTGCGCCGCGTCGCCTCCAGCAGAAGGACGATGCCGATGCCGCCGACGATCGCCTCGAAGGGAAAGGAGAAGCCGAAGACGTCGATCTCGAGCAGGATCCCATCGCGCTCCACCAGCCCTCCATAGCCGAGGAACAGATAAAGCGCGCAACCGCAGCCCAGCAACGCCAGGACGATGTCATAAACAGGAATCCGCCTGGTCGCCAGGGACCGCGACGCCGGGAACATCAGGAAACAGAGCAGAAGGCCGAACGCCAGGTGGATACCGCGCGCCGGCACATCGACGATGATGCCGATGCCCCAAAGGAACGGCAGCGGCGAGGCCATCCAAAGTTGGAACAAAGACCACAGCACGGCGATGACGCTGATGACGACGGCGAGGCGTGGTCCGGGCTTGCGGCCGATATATTCGATTTCGTCGATGCGTTTTTCGATGTCTTCCTGGGAAACGTCAGGAACCGCGGCCCCCGTTCCTGTTTCAACCATGGCGAGGATCCATCAATGCATTAACCGAAGAGCCGGATACATCTGATACATCGGATAGAAAAGGGGAGCCGGCACCCCAGGATGTGGAGTGCCGGCTTCGAATCGGCGGCGGCGATTATTTCAGGCCTTTTTCCTTGAAGTATTTGAGGGCGCCGGGATGCAGCGGCGCCGAAAGCGCGTTCGTTACCATCTGCTTGGGATCGAGGTTCCTGAACGCCGGGTGGAGCTTCCTGAAATCGTCGAGGTTCTCGAAGACCGCGCGCGTCACCTCGTAGACGACGTCGTTGGGAACGTCGGCGCTGGTGATGAAGGTGGCCATCACGCCAAACGTCGTGACGTCGGCGCTGGTGGTCTTGTAGGTGCCCTTCGGAATGGTGGCGAAGGCATAGTAGGGGTTGTTCTTGACCAGATTCGCCTCGACCTTGGTGTTGAGGTTGATGATCACGGCGTCGCAGCCATCGGTGGCTATGGAGACGCCGGCATTGGGCACGCCGACGGTGTAACCGTAGGCGTCGATCTTGCCGTCGCAAAGCGCCTTGGACTGCTCCGTCGAGGTCAGCTCGGTGGCGATCCTGAAGTCCGATTTCTTGGTCCCGTAAGCCTTCATCAGGACTTCCGTGGTGCCGCGCTGACCGGAACCCGGATTGCCGATGTTGAACCTCTTGCCCTTGAGGTCGGCCCAGGATCTGATCCCGGTGCCCTTGCCGACGATGATGTGGTAGGGCTCCGGATGGACGGAAAAGACCGACCGCAGCTTCTTGAACGCCTTGCCCTTGAACTTGGAGGTGCCATTATAGGCATGGTACTGCCAGTCGGACTGGGCGACGCCGAAGTCCAACTCTCCGGCCTTGATGTTGGCGATGTTGTAGGTCGAGCCGGCGGTGGACGGCGCCGCGCAGCGGATGCCGTGCTTGCGGCCCTTCTTGCGGCCCTCGGCGGCGGCCCTGTGAACCATGCGGCAGATCGCGTTGCCGACGACGAAGTAAACGCCGGTCGGACCGCCGGTGCCGATGGAGATGAAACGCTTCTTGCCTTGGGCGCTGGCGTCATCGGGGATCAGGAACGCCCCCGCGGCGAAAGCCAGGGCCAGTGTCGCAACGATAAGTTTTCTCATGACGTTAGGTCCTCCTCGATTGAATGAGACGGGGCTGGGTTGTGCCGGCGCCCGGCCCGAATTCGCCCGGGACGCTGGATTCCCTGTTATGTCCATTGGAAAGATATGCCGCGAGACCGCCGACGCACTCTTGTCCCGGTCTGGCGACGCTCCTCAGGCCTCCCTGTTACCAAGCCCTTTGCGGCCGTTTCTTTTCAGGCCCTAACCATACCCCCATAATCCTGGAAATCCCAAATGATTTCCCGGTAATCCGCCCGCCATATAGGAACCACATCCAATCCCGTTAGGGGGCAAATTGCCGGCGCCGGCAATGTCGGCTAGAATTTTCATCCTGCCATTCGGCTCACCACAAAGAGACTCCCCTGTCATGGACCTCAAGGATCATATCCGCCGGATACCCGACTTTCCCAAGCCCGGAATCCTTTTCTACGATATCTCCACCCTGCTCGCCCATGCCGGGGCCTGGCGGACGACGATCGAACGTCTCGCCGCCGTGGTCGAACCCCAGTCGCCGGACCTGCTGGCGGGCATCGAATCGCGGGGCTTCCTGGTGGCGGCGCCGCTGGCGCTTCATCTTGGCTTGGGTTTCCTGATGGTGCGCAAGCACGGGAAGCTTCCCGGCACGACGATACCCCACAGCTACGAGTTGGAATACGGCACCGACGTCATCGAGATCCAGGCCGACGCCATTCGGCCGGGCCAGAAGGTCGTGCTGCTCGACGATCTGTTGGCCACCGGCGGCACCATGGCGGCGGCCGTCGTTTTGTTGCAAAAGGCCGGCGCCGAGGTCACGGGAACGGCCAGCATCATCGAGCTCGGCTTCCTCAACGGCCGCGACAAGCTCGACGTGCCCCATACCTCTCTGGTCGCCTACGATCGATGACGAGAGGCTCTTTTCTCACCGCCGTCGGCCTTACTTCCGGGCCTCGATCAGGACGGCGGCAAGCTCGGCGAACCCCTGGCCCGATTGCCGTTCGGTCACATAGGCCGGCGGCACCGGAAAATCCTTTTCGAAGGCGCGAATATTGGCGACGCCGACGGCGTTGGGAAAATAGGCGAACATCGGTGCGTCGTTGGGCGAGTCGCCGACGAAGACGAAGCGTTCGCGCGCCTCGTCGAGATCGATGTCGAAACACTCGGCCATCATGATGCGGGTCATGGCGAGCTTGTCGTGGTCACCGAACCAACCGTTGACGTGGATCGAGCTTACCTTGGCGGTGGCGCCGGCGTCCTCGAACAAGGTGACGATACGCCTCACCTGTTCGACACCCAGCCGCTCGACGTCCTCGCAGTAGTCGATCGCCAGGTCCGTCTCGCGGTAGTGCTGATCGGCCGCGAGGGCACTGCCCGGCACGTCAGAGAGGATGCGCCGGCGTAATTTCTCCAGCCGCCGGCGGTTTTCCGCCCGCTCGGTTGCCGATTGCATGAAGCGGCGAATCATTTTGCGCCGCGCGTGGTCGTAACGGAAATAGAAGGCGCCGTTTTCGCCGACGACGCCGTCCACCGGCCACATGCGGGCGATATGGTCGCACCAGCCGGCCGGCCGGCCGGTGATCGGTACGACGATGAGCCCGGAGTCGTGCAACGCCTCGAGGGCGGTAAATGCTTCCGCGGTCAGGCGGCCGGCGGTGCTCAGCGTATCGTCGATGTCGGTGAATACGCCAGCAATCCGCCGGCGGGCGGAAACGGGAAAGGCGTCAAGCGGCTGCATCGACAAGAATCCGGGCCAGGAAAACCGGTCGAAGAAGGTAGCGGTTATAGGGCCGCCGTGCAATTGACGACATATCACGTGTTACCGACACGGTGTGCCCGGCCCCTTTCCACCTCCCCCCGGGCCCGCCTACAATGGAACGAGAACCCAAGATTTGAAGCGGGCGGCGGAAATGGTTGGTGGTGACGACAAGATTTATGACCTGGGGATCGTCGGCGGCGGCATCAACGGCGCCGGCATCGCCCGGGACGCCGCCGGCAGGGGGTTGGCCGTCGCCCTGGTGGAGAAAGGCGATCTTGCCAGCGCCACGTCGTCGGCCAGTTCCAAGCTGATCCACGGCGGGTTGCGCTATCTCGAATATTTCGAGTTCCGCCTGGTTCGCGAGGCGCTCGGCGAGCGCGAGGTGTTGCTCAGGATCGCGCCCCATATCGTCCGGCCCCTGCGTTTCGTCCTGCCCCATGTCGACAGCCTGAGGCCCGCCTGGATGATCCGTCTTGGGCTGGCGCTTTACGACCACCTCGGCCGCCGGGTGACCCTGCCCGGCTCCGAGGGCGTGGACTTACGCCACGGCCCGCTCGGCGTCGGGCTCAAGCCCGGACTGGCCAAGGGCTTCGCCTATTCCGACTGCTGGGTCGACGACGCCCGCCTGGTGGTGCTGAACGCCCGCGCCGCGGCCGAGGCCGGGGCGGCGATCTTCACCCGTACACGATGCGTCGGGGGCACCCGGGACGCCGGGCTCTGGCATCTCAGGGTCAGGGACGAGGATAGCGGCGATGAGCGCACGCTGATCGCCCGCGCCCTGATCAACGCCTCGGGTCCCTGGGCGAGGGAATTCAAGAAAAAGACCCTCCACCTGCCGACGCCCCACGACCTCAAGCTCGTCCAGGGCAGCCACATCGTCGTGCCCCGGCTTCACCACGCCGACCACGCCCTGATCTTGCAGAACGACGACGGACGGGTGGTGTTCGTGATCCCCTATGAAGGCGCCTTCAGCCTGATCGGCACCACCGAGTCGGTCCTTGACGCCGTGCCCGGCGATGATGGACGCCAGCAAGCCACCCTGCCGCAAGCGCCGGACGACGAGATCGCCTATCTCTGCCGCGCCGCCAACCGCTATATGGCACGGACGATTACGCCCGAGGACGTGATCTGGAGCTATTCGGGGGTCCGGCCGCTTCTGGCCGAGGATGTGTCCGATCCCAAGGCCATCACCCGGGACTATGAGTTCGAACTCGACGCCGCCGACGGCGAAGCCCCGGCCTTGACGATCATCGGCGGCAAGATCACCACCTACCGGCGCCTGGCGGAAAAAGCGCTGGACAGGATCGCGCCGTATCTCGATGGCATGGGGCCGCCATGGACGGCGGCGGTACCGCTGCCCGGCGGCGATCTCGGGGCGGCCGGCCTCGACGCTTTTTGCGACCAATTGCGCCGCGACTATCGGGGGCTTCCGGCCGGCTACGTCGCCACCCTCGCCCGGCGCTATGGATCGCTCGCCGGCGAAATCCTCGGTGACGCCCGCGACCCCGGCGATCTCGGGCAAGGCTTCGGCGCCACGCTGTTCGCCCGGGAAGTGGATTACCTGGTGGCCAGGGAGTGGGCGGTGACGCCGGAAGACGTACTATGGCGCCGCACCAAGGCGGGCCTGCATACGACGGCGCAACAAAGAGACGACCTCGCCGGCTTCATGGCGCGGACGGCCTAGACGCCACCGGGAAAGATTTACCACAAAGACACAGAGACACAGAGACACAGAGACACAGAGAAGAAGAAATTTTTTGTCCTTAATAATAAAAGAATCTTTTTACTTTTCCTCTGTGCCTCTGGTGCCTCTGTGCCTCTGTGGTTAACTCTGTAGTTCTAAACCCTTGATTTCAGCGCCTTCTTTCCTGCCCACAACATTTAAGGGGACACCATTAATTGATGGTACCCCTTCAATTGTGGCCATCCGGAGCCTTCTTTTGCTGACTCTTGACCCCGTGACGGGGTATTATCGAGCCATGCGCGCGATAGTTACCGCCACGCTTCTTGTCTTGGGGTTATTCGGCGCCTTGGCCACCGCCGATGCCGTCGGCGCCGCCGAGGATCCGGATTACGTGGATCAGCGCGCGACGCTGATGCGCAGCGTCGAGGCCCACGCCAAGATCTTGGAGGAAATCGCCGGCCTGAAGCCGCCTTCGGAGCGCGTCTTGAAGGCGATGGGCGACGTTCCCCGCCACGAGTTCCTGCCCGACGAACTCAAGCCCTTCGCCTATCTGAACCGGCCCTTGCCCTTGGGTTTCGGTCAAAACATCTCGGAGCCCTACCTGATCGCGCTGATGACCGATCTGGCCAAGATTTCCGCCGACGACATCGTCTTCGAGACCGGCACCGGGGCGGGCTATCAAAGCGCGATCCTGGCGAAGCTGGCGAAGCGGGTCTATTCGGTGGAGATCATCAAGCCGCTGGCGCGTCGGGCGGCCAAGACACTATCGCGGCTTGGTTTCAAGAATGTCGAGGTGCGTCTCGGCGACGGATATTTCGGCTGGGCCGAACACGGGCCCTACGACGCCATGATCATCAAGGAATCGATGACCTTTGTCCCGGCGCCGCTGCTGAACCAGCTGAAGCCCGGCGGACGCATGGTGGTTCCCCTTGGCCCTCCCAACGGCCAACAGTACCTGACATTGATCCGCAAGGGCCTCAACGGACGGATACGGAAAAAGCGCATCCTCCCCGTCCGCTTCTCGCCACTGCAAGGGGGCCAGCGGCTGTAGCCCGGCAGGTTCGACCTTGCCAGTCTACGGGGCCCCGCGGCCCAAAGCCTACGGGCGACGGGTCGGGAGGCGGGTAAGTGGCCTCCGCGCTAATTCGAGGCAATCGATTTTTCGAGAAATCTTGTCTTCTTGCGCAGGGCGTCGAGAAGCCCCGACACCTTGCCGTTTCGCCGCCGGATAACGGAGGAATACTCCTTCCGGTGGGTAACCGGCATACTGACGCCCGCGACCTTGATGTCCATGGTCTTGAACCGGTTCCCGGTTTTCATCACCAGCATCTCGACCAGGATCGGCTCGTCGCTGAGCCGGGATATGCGGCCGTAGACGATAACGCCGCCGCCAGGCGCCGGACGCTCCTTGTTGACCAGGAAAATCTCGCTGGCGTAATCCTTGAACAGCCTGGAATAGCTGTGGGCGACGACGGTCTGGTAGAGTTCGAGAAACTCGCTCCGTTCCGCCTCCGTCGCCCGGCGCCAGTAAACGCCGAGGACGAATTTGGCGATCGTCGGCATATCGAAAGCGTCCGCCAGCAAAGCCCGCATTCGTTCGACGCGCTCGGTGTCGGAAATGTCCTCGGGCGTCAGCTCGTTGATCGCCCTCTCGCCCAGCTTCTCGACGAACTTCCTGGCATCCGATGGGGTGTCTTGGGCAAATGAAGGCGCCGAGGCCAGACAAAGCCCAAGGCCGGCCGCCACGATCGCCGCAATAAAGGTTCTCCGCCTAAACATGGTTATCATTTTTTCGTTTCCATTAATCTATCAAAGACGTTTCCAAGCCCGGAAGTGTTAGCATAATTCCCCGCCGACGGCCATAGGGCGCTGAATTGCCGTCCTTCGCCGGCTCCGCGCCCAGGCCCTGCCCCCGTTGCCCCGCTCTGGCGGCGAAGGGCGGCCGCCGGGAACGGCGTGGTGGGGTTCAGCCCCGCTTTTTCCTGAGATTGGCGATCTTCTTCTCGATCACCGCGATCAGCCCGTCAAAGCCCTTGCGTTTGAGGGCCGAAGTGTATTCGGAGCGCCTGACGGCGAGCTCGCTCACCCCCTTGAAGTGAACGTCGATGACCCGCCAGTTTCCGCCCCTCTGGCCGACGAGGTAGTTGAGAATGATGGTCTTGCCGTCGCTTTTGACCAGGCCGGTCTTGACCAGGCGCGTGCTGCTGCGGAACTGTTTCTCGTCCAGGGTGTCGAATCGCTCACCGGAATAGCCATCGAAACGCTCGGCATAGATCGCGATGCTCATAGACGAAAATGCCTCGACAAGTTTCCCGCGTTGATCGGCGCTCAGCTTCTTCCAGTAACTGCCGGCGGCGAAACGCGCCATGAAGGCGAGGTTGAAGGTCTCCTTGACCGCCGGCGCGAGCTTCTGGTAACGCCCGTCGAAGCCCAGGGTCTCGGCCTCTTTCATGACGCCGATGAGGGTCTCGTGGAAGCGCTCGATGAGGCGGCTGGCGGGCGCCTCGGCGCCTTGGGCGGGGGTCAGCGCCATCAGGCCGAGGACCGCCGCGAAACCAAGCGTCCGCGCCTTTCCGACAACCCCGCCGATCCAGGGAACGGCCTCGTGACCGACGCGAATGATGGTGTCAGATCGCTTCATAGACGAATAGATAGGGTCGAATAGCGGCGATTTTAAGATCGGGCGGCGGCCGGCGATGTGACGTTTCCCGCCAAGGCCCGGCTTGAAGGCATTAAACTTGAAAGCATTAAACAGGAACCAGGGCTCGGGGCGCAAGTGGCGCGGCGAATCCGGGCGATAAAATTTTTGCGATTTCCAGGGTAATCTGTTGGGCTTCGGCGCTTTACATGATAAACCCGGCGCAACGGTTGAAGGTTGCCGTCGGCCGCTTGGCGGCGGTGGCGCCGACGATCGGTCCCATAACGTTTGGCGGGAGGCAGCGTGGCGGTTCCCCTGATCCAGCAGATACGGGTTGGCGCCTATGTGGTGAAACAGCGCCTCAAGCGGGTGGACAAGTACCCCCTGGTGCTGATGCTGGAACCCCTGTTCCGGTGCAACCTGGCCTGCCCGGGCTGTGGCAAGATCGATTACCCGGACGCCATCTTGAACCGGCGGCTTAGCGTCGGGGAATGCCTGGCGGCGGTCGACGAATGTGGCGCCCCGGTGGTTTCCATTCCCGGCGGCGAGCCGCTCATCCACAAGGAGATGCCCGAGATCGTCGCCGGCATCGTCGCGCGCAAGAAATTCGTCTATCTCTGCACCAACGCCTTGCTGCTGGAGAAGAAGCTCCACCTGTTCGAGCCCAGCGTCTATCTCACCTTCTCCGTCCATCTCGACGGGCTCGAGGCGGAGCACGACATCGCCGTCGATCAAAAGGGCGTGTTCGAGATCGCCAGCCGGGCGATCCGCAAGGCACGGAAAGCGGGATTCAGGGTGACCGTCAACAGCACCCTGTTCGACAACGCAAGACCCGAGCGCGTCGCCGAGTTCTTCGACTACGCCATGGGGCTGGGGGTAGAGGGCATCACCGTCTCGCCGGGCTACGCCTATGAACGGGCGCCGGACCAACAGCATTTCCTTTCGCGCCAAAAGACCAAGCAGCTCTTCCGCGATATCTTCAAGATCGGCAAGGGCCGGAACTGGCGGTTTTCCCAGTCCACCCTGTTCCTCGATTTCCTCGCCGGCAATCAGCAATACCACTGTACGCCGTGGGGCAATCCGACGCGCAACGTGTTCGGCTGGCAACGTCCATGCTACCTCCTGGGCGAGGGTTATGTGGCCTCCTTCGCCGAGCTCATGGAGGAAACGGACTGGGACGCATACGGCACCGGCAACTACGAGAAATGCGCCGATTGCATGGTCCATTGCGGCTATGAGGCGACCGCCGTCACCGACACCCTGAAGCACCCGCTAAAGGCGCTCAAGGTGGCGCTTTTGGGTATCGACACCGAGCGCGAGATGGCGCCGGAAATCCCCCTCGATGGGCAGCGGCCCGCCGAGTACGTATTCAAACAACATGTCGAGAAGACGCTCAGCGAGCTAAGCGCCGAGGCCGAAACCGGGCAGCGCGACCGAAGCGACGCGGCGTAGGCTGGCAAGCGCCGCCCGGCTGTCGCCGGCGAGCCGCGCCACATCCGCGATATCGAGTGGGCGAGCCAGCAGACGGAGCAGCACCGCCAGCGGCCGGCGCCCGCCGTCCGGGCCGATCCCGGCCAACGCCGCCCAAGGCAGCGCGCGCCGGGCCGGGTCGGCGATGGCGCGGACGACGATGAAGGGCAGGCCGGCCTCGGCGGCCGCGGCGCCCACCCCATGGCTTTCCATATCGACCGCGATGGCGCCGGTGTCCCGCGCCAACGCCTCCTTGGCGGCGGCGCTGGCGACGGGGCGGGCGGTGGTGATGACGGCGCCGACGGAAACCGGAACCTCATCGCCGATGAGGGCGATCAGCCCCTGGCGCCAGATCCGAGAGGTGGCAAGGGTTTCTCTGTCCGGCGCCTGAACGGTATCGGCGCAAATCAAGGCGCCCGGCTCGAGCCCCGGGTCCAGTCCACCCGCCATGCCGAAGCTTACCAGGGCTTTGGCGCCGTCCTCGATAAGACGGCGCGCGCCCTCTCGGGCGCGCTCTCCATTGGCGCCGGCGCAGTAAAGAAACGGGCGGCCGGCTGGTCCCCACTCACCCACTCGCCGGGCGATGCAATCCGCTTCGGCGACGAGGCCGGTGACGATACCGAGCCGGCTCACATGCCCATCACCCCCGGCGAGGTGGCGCCGCGCATGAGATTGAGGTAGCGGGCCAGCGCCCACAGGGGAAAATAGGTCCGGTATCCGTGATAGCGCAGATAGAACACGCGGGGGAATCCGACCGCCGTGTACCACCGTTCCGACCACACCGCGCCCTTGCGGGGCGCCGAAAGAAGGTACTTGACGCCGCCGGCGACAGCGTCGCTTTCGACCTCGCCCGCCGCCATCAGGCCGAGGATCGCCCAGGCCGTCTGTGACGGCGTGCTTGCCTTCGCCTCGCCCTTGCGGTCGGGCCAGTAGGTGGCGCCGTCCTCGCCCCAGCCACCGTCGTCGCGCTGGCAAGCCTTGAGCCACGCCACCGCCTTCTGGATATGGGGCGATGCGTGGTCCTCCTTCGCCGCACTGAAGGCCAACAAGGCCGACCAGGTGCCGTAGATGTAATTCATCCCCCAGCGCCCGTACCACGAGCCGTCGCTCTCTTGGCTGCGCCTGAGACTATCGAACCCACGGGCGACCGCCGGATAACCCGGTCCGTAACCGAGCTGGCACAGCATGCTGACGCAGCGCGCGGTGAGATCGGCGGTCGGCGTATCGAGAAGCGCGCCGTGATCGGCGAAGGGGATATGGTTCAGATAATGATTAGTGTTATCGGCGTCGAACGAGCCCCAGCCGCCGTCCTTGCACTGCATGCCGACCACCCATTCGACGGCGCGGGCGAGCGCGGTCCGCATATCCACGCCGTTGCCCCCGCGCCGGGTACGGTCCAGCGCCATGACGACGACGGCGGTGTCATCGATATCGGGATAATGGTCGTTGCGGTACTGGAAGGGCCAGCCTCCGGGACGCAGGCCCGGCCGGCGCGCGGCCCAATCGCCCTCGACCTCGAGGATCTGACGATCGAGCAGCCATTTGACGCTCCCGCGCATGGACTCGCTGTCTTCCAGTTCACCCGCCTCCATCAGCGCCAGCATCGCCAGGCCGGTGTCCCAGACCGGCGAAATGCAGGGTTGGCAATAGCCTTTGTCGGGGCCGAGCACCAGGAGCTTCCTGATGGCCTCCATGGACGCCTTCCGCCTCGGTTCGTCTTTGGGATAACCAAGCGCGGCCTGCGCCATCAACGTGTTCGCCATCGCCGGAAAGATGCCGCCGAGACCGCCTTCGCCATTGGCCCGCTTGTTGATGAAGGTGACGGCGGCGTCGATCGCGTGGGCGCGCAAACGCTTCGGAATCAGACGCTCGGCGACGTGCAAAATACGGTCGAGGAAGAGAAACACGTGGCCCAACGGAGAACCGGTGCTGTTGACGATATAGCGCCTTTCACGGAGGGGCGGCGTGACGAACAACTCGGCAATATCAACGCCCCTTGGATTCTTCGCCTCCGGTTTGAGCGCCGAAAGGATCAGAAGCGGCACGATGACCGTGCGCGACCAATAGGAAACCATGTCCAGGCGAAAGGGGGACCACGACGGCAACAGCATGATCTCGACCGGCATGGTGGGCACGGCGCGCCATGGCACCTGGCCGAAAAGGGCGAGGGTGAAGCGGGAGAACACGTTGCACCGCGCCGCCCCGCCATGGGCGAGTATGGCTTCGCGCGCCCGCGCCATATGCGGCGCATCGGCATCGTCGCCAACCAGCTTGAGGGCGAAATAGGCCTTGACCGTGGCGCTGATATTGAAATCGCCGCCGTAAAACAGGGGCCAGCCGTCATGGACGGCCTGGCGCTCGCGGATATAGACCGCAAGCTTGGCCTCGACCTCGTCGTCGATCTCGCCGAGAAAATGCTCGAGCAGGATGAACTCGGAAGGGATGGTGGCGTCGGCCTCGAGCTCGAACGCCCAATGCCCGTTCTCCGCCTGCAGTTCCTTGAGACCGTCGGCGACGCTTTTGACCATCCTGGCGACCGCCGAAAGGTCCGCCAACGGCTGCTCGTCGCGAGGGCTCGGCTGCTCTACTGTCTCGGCCAAAGTCATGGATGCTCTTCTCGACTGTCGGGGAGGACTGTCGCCTAGCCTAGCGGCACCGCTGTTGTCAAGGTCAGACCACTCCTCCACGCCAGGAACTCCCCGTTTTACCGCGATTATCTCATTGCCAGCCTGGCCGCGCGGTACCCCGAGCGGATAGCGCCTTCTATGGTAGCGGGAAGGCCGGTATTCGTCCAGTCACCGGCCAGGAACAAATTCGTGAACTCGGTCGATGCCCCGGGGCGGCGGCTCACTTCCGTAGGGATCTGGGCAAAGGTCGCCCGGCGCTCCTTGACGACGCGGTAGGGTGGCACCGCGCCCGGATCGAGGTCCAGGGCCCGGGCGACGTCGCGCCACGCCCGGTTGGCGAGGGTCTCCGCCGGATCGTCGATCAGATCGTCGGCGGCGCTGACCGTGACGGCGACGACATCGCCGCGCACGAACAGCCACTGGGCGATGCCGCCGAGGAGCCCGAGATAAGGCGCCCCCTCGGGCAACTCGGGCGCGTCGTCGAGGCGGAAATGGACATTCAGGATGGCACGGCTGGCGAGGGGAGCTTCGAGGCCGGGGATCAGGGACGCCGCCATGGTGGGCGGCACGGCGAGGATCACCCTGTCAGCGGGCCCAAGCGCGACGGTGCCGCGCGCGAACCGGAGGCCGCCGATGCGAGCACCCTCGATCTCGAAGGCGCTCAGGCGATGGCCGAAGCGAACATCGGCGCCGAGATCGCCGAGCCTGGCGATCGCCGGATCGATAAGGCCCGCCGACAGGCCCTCGCGGGCGACATAGCCGCGCCAGGCGCGGGACCCGCCGAAGATCATCACGGCGATCACCGGCCCGAGCAATCGCGCCGCGCCGTCTTCCATCCTGGCGTTGAGGACGGCGACGGCGAGGGGCTCGATAAAGCGCCTGACCACGGGATCGTCCGCGGCCAAGCAGTCGGCGACGGTGGCCCCGGCGCCGGCGACCGTCAGCTTCAGCAACGCCAGATACCGCGACGCCCGGCTCCCCGGCACCCGCCGGGCCGGCGCCCCGATCCACCAGGGAATGGGACCGGCGTTGGGGCGCACCGTCCAGCGCTCGCCGGTGTCGACATCGAGGAACGGGAACACCGTCTCGGACGGGGCGCGCAGCGCATCGGGCGCGCCGATGGCGTCGAGATAACGGAAGGTGGCGCGATTGGCGCCGAGGATCAGATGGTTGCCATTGTCGATTCGCCGGCCGATCGCCGCATCATCGAACGAGCGGCAGCGCCCGCCGGCATGACCGGCGGCCTCGTACAGGCACACCTTTTGCCCGGCCTCCGCCAGACGGACCGCCGCGGCGAGTCCGGCAAGGCCCGCGCCGATGACATACGCCGCCGCCATCGCCACCTAAAGGAAGCCGTAACGAAGCGCGAGCCAGAATTTCTCGGCCGCGTGCAGGCGTACCGGCTGGTCGAGCCGGTCCCAGCCACGGCGCATCAGCCGGTCGAGCATCCGGCGATAGACGTTCATCATCACCATTGCCGGCCTGACCGCGCGCCTCGGGCGGTCGCGAAGCGCGCCTCGGGCGTCGGCGAAGCGTTCACCGGCGATTTCGGCGAGATCGCCGCACACCGCGGCCAGGGCGGGGTGGCGCAGCACGGCGGCGGGATCGCGGGTCTCGATGCCGTGGGCCTCGAGCAGTTCACGCGGCAGGTAGAGCCGGCCCAACTCCGCATCCTCCAAAAGATCGCGCAGAAGATTGGTGAGTTGCAGCGCCCGGCCAAGGGTCAGGGCAAGGGGGCGGGCCTCGGGCCCCGAAACACCGAAAATCCGCACCGACAAAAGACCCACGGCGCCGGCGACACGGTCGCAGTAAAGTTCAAGCTCGGCCAAGCTCGGCGCCACCATCCGGTTGGTGGCGTCCATCTCCATGCCGTCCAGCAAGGCCAGGAAATCTTCCTTGGCGAGGCCATAGGTCTCGACCGGCCGGCGCAAGGCGCGGGTGATCGGATGATTGGGCCGGCCCTGAAAGAGCCGGTCGATTTCCCCGCGCCAGGCGGTGAGCCCGGCCAGTTTCACCTCGGGCGCCGCGTCTCCGTCGGCGATGTCATCGACGGCGCGGCAGTAGGCGTAGACCGCGAACATCGCCTCGCGCTTAGGCTTAGGCAACAACCGCATGGCCCAGAAAAACGAGCTGCTGGCGTTGGCGACGATGGCATGGACCTGTTCGCTGAGAGAGGCGCCGGAGCGGTCGTCAACCTGGGAGGGGGAGGTCAATATGGCGGATGCGGTCCCGTCTCCGGCGCCGGCCGGCGCGGCGTCCGGGCCGAGGAGAATTTCCCGCGCCGCGGGGGGCTTGGTCACCGCTTTAGTACTTACTTTCATAGAAGGGTGACACATCTGACGGCCTTGCGGGTTCTTCGGCTAGGAGCGTGGTCCGCCGTGATGCTAGCGCATCACAAGGGCCGCGCGACGACGTCCGAAGGGCCCGCAAGGCCGCCCGGAGGGTCGTTTTTCTCGTCCACCGGGAGGCGTCACCGCCGCTTGACGAGGCCCC
>JADFJG010000128.1 GCA_022566265.1 Pseudomonadota bacterium
CATTCGGCGGTCCAGGGATGGCCCATGTGGGCCATGATGATCTTGAGGTCGGGATAGGCCAGGGCGACCGGATCGACGTGCAGGGGCCGCCCGCAGTCGATCGGCGAATTGACCGTGAAGGTGGTGCGCCTCCGCCTCGCGCCGGCCCTGGTGATCGACGGCAAGGTCGAGATCGAGCCGATCGCCTACAAGCCGCTCTCCGACACCGGACCCTGAGGTCCCGAGGCTTTCGGCGACCGGGCCGGAGCTTCGCTTCGGCCAAGACGGAGCGTTGGAGCTTGAAGTTTTCGCGGTTGTCAAGATGACGTTCCCGGCTGAAGAGGTTGTGGACCGAAGAATGGATCGAGGCGAATTTCCGACGCGACTTTGCATTCCTGAATTTTACCATCGCCCGCTCTCGTCGTCGGAATGGCCGACGCCGGGTCGGAAATTCGACCCCTGGATTGCGGATCTCGAGACCTGGTGTTCCCGCCACCGGCTAACGCAGTTTGGGATCCAGCGCATCGCGCAGCCAGTCGCCCAGTAGGTTGACCGCAAGCACCAGGGTGACGAGCACCAGAGCCGGAAACAGGGTGATCCACCACTCGCCCGAATAGAGGAAATCGCCGCCCACGCGGATCAGCGTTCCCAGCGATGGGGTGGTCGGCGGCATGCCGACGCCGAGGAAGCTCAGCGTCGCCTCGGCGATGATCGCCAGGGCGAGACCGACCGTCGCCAGCACCAAGACCGGGCGCATCACGTTGGGGAGAATGTGCCGGATCATGATGGTCATCGGGCCGATGCCGGTGAGACGCGCCGCCGCGACGTAATCGAGCCGTTTCTCAACCAGGGTGGCGCTGCGAGTGACGCGGGCGAATTGAGGCCAATCCGACAGGCCGATGGCGAGGATGATGACGTAGATCATCAGGTCGGCGTGCTGTTCGCGGGGTAGCAGCCCGCGGGCGATGCCGTCGATCAGCAGCGCCACCAGAATGCCCGGGATGGTCAGTTGAATATCGGCCAGGCGCATGACCACGATCTCGAACCAGCCACCGAGATAGCCGCTGAGCACGCCGAGCCCGACGCCAAGCGTCATTCCCAGCATGACGGCGCTGAACCCGACGATGATCGAGATGCGAGCGCCGTGCATGATGGTCGACAGCATATCGCGACCGAGGTCGTCGGTGCCGAGAATATAGCGCGACGTGCCGCCGTCCATCCAGGCGGGCACGGTGAAGGCGTCCATCAAGGACAGGGTCGCCGGATTGAAGGGTTCGTGCGGCGCCAGCCAGGGCGCCAGACCCGTGGCAATGAAGATGACCCCCGTCACCACCGCCGCCACCACCGTCAGCGGCGAGCTCAGAAAGCTATACACCAGATCGTGGTCGAGCAGCCGGCGAATGGCGCCGGCGCCCGCCGATCCGGGGTCATTGGCCGCGCCGCTCACCGCCCCGCCCTCATCTCGCCCGCCCTCATCTCGCCCGTCCTCATCTCGCCCGCCTTCATCTCGATTGGACGGGCAGGGTCGATGCGTCGTCGGCGAGCCGAGGATCGATGACGAAATAGAGCATATCGACGCATAGATTGATGGTGACGAAGACCAGGGCGGCCATGACGAGGTATGCCGCCATGATCGGGATGTCGACGAACTCGATTGCCTGGATGAACAGGAAGCCCATGCCCGGCCACTGGAAGACGGTCTCGGCGATGATCGAGAACGCGATCAGCGAGGCGATGTTGAGGCCGGCAATGGTGATCACCGGAACCAGGGTGTTCTTGAACGCGTGACCGAAATTGATTGCCCGGTTGGTCAGGCCGCGGGCGCGGGCGAAGCGGATGTAGTCGCTGCGCAGCACCTCCAGCATCTCCGCCCGCACCAAGCGCAGGATCAGGGTTATCTGGAACAGACTCACCGTGGTCACCGGCAGGATCAGTGCTTTCAGCCCGCTCGCCGTCAGCAGGCCGGTGGACCACCAGCCGAGAGACGTCACCTCGCCCCGGCCGAACGACGGCAGGACTCCCCAGTGAACGGCGAACAGATAGATCAACCCGATGCCGATGATGAAGGTCGGCAGGGATACCCCAGCCAGCGAGGCGGTGAGGATGAAACGGCTAATCAGCGAGTGGCGCCGGATCGCGGTGTAGACGCCAAGCGGGATGCCGATCGCCAGGGATACCAGGGCCGAGATCAGCACCAGTTCCAGGGTCGCCGGCATGCGTTCGGCGATGAGCTCGTCGACCGGACGCTTCAGACGATAGGAAATGCCGAAGTTGCCGACCGCCGCATTGGCGACGAAGCGGGCGAACTGGAGCGGCACGGGGTCGTTGAGGCCGAGCGATTCCCGCAGCTTGTCGCGGTCCGCCCTGGTGGTCTGCTCGCCGACCATATTGTTGATCGGGTCGCCGACATAGGTGAACAGCGCGAAAGCCACCAAGGCGACGGCAACCATGACCGCCATCGCCTGGGTCAGCCGTCCCACGAAGAATGGCAGCATCGGACTCTCGATCAGCCCGATGCCGCCGGGTATTCGACCCCGCCGCCTAGCTTGCCAGCCGCGCCCAACGGAACTGCGGCATGTTGTTCGGCACGATCGGAATGTCGAGCTTGTCGCTCATCCCCCAGGAAATCACCTGATGATGCAACGGCAGGTAGACGATGTCGTCCTGTACGATCTTCCACAACTCGGCCATTTTAGCATTGCGCTTGTCGAGGTCGAGCTCGATCGGCAGCGCCTCGATCAACGCGTCGGCCTTCGGGTTGCTGTAACCGGTGGGGTTCCATTCACCCTTCGAGTGGGTGAGCAAAAGGAACGTGAGCTGCGCGTCGAGTGTCGAGGGCGCCCCCCAGCCGAGCAGATAGAAGTCGGTCTCGCGGTTCTCGATCTTGGGGAAGTGGAGACTCTTGCGAATGGCGTCGAGATCGACATCGACCCCGATGGCGCCGAACATGCCGACGACTGCCTGGCAAATCCGCTCGTCGTTGTTGTAGCGGTTGTTGGGGCAATCGAGGCGTACCGAGAAGCCATCCGGATAGCCGGCGTCCGCCAGTAGCGCCTTGGCCGCCGCCGGATCGTACGGCAGGCGCGCGTCGCGCGCGGGCGTGTGGCCGTTGACGCCGGGCGGGACGACGAAGCCGGCGGGGATCGACAGGCCGCGCATCACCTTCTCGCGGATCGCCTCGATGTCGATGGCCTGGTACATCGCCCGGCGCACGCGAAGGTCGGCGAACGGATTCTTGCCCTTGACGTTGGAGGTGCGCAACTCCGCCACGCCCTGGTCCATGCCGAGAAATATGGTGCGCATCTGGTTGACCCGCAGGGTCTTGAGGCCCGACGTGCCGTCGATTCTCTTGAGGTCCTGGAGCGGCGGATCGAGTAGGAAGTCGATCTCGCCGGAAAGCAGCGCGGCCACCCGCGTCGCCTTGTTGCTGATCGGCCGGAACTCGATGCGATCGATATTATGGGGGTCGCGCGAGAGTCCCCACCATTCATCGTTGCGCACCAGTACGGTACGGATATCGGGCTCGCGAAGCTCGAGCTTGAACGGGCCGGTGCCGTTGGCGTTTCGAATTGCGTAGGTTTCCTCCTGCTGCTTGTAATCCTGCGGCTCGACCACGTTGTTCGCCTCGGCCCATGCCTTCGACATGATGAAGACGTTGGTGATCTGGTCGGGAAGCAGCGGATTTGGCATTTCGAGGACGATGTCGACCGTAAAGTCGTCAACCGCCTCGACCGAAACGATGCCCTTGGTGTTCGGCTTGAAATCGGAGCTGTCGGACGCCGCGCGCTGGAAGCTGAACACCACGTCGGCGGCGGTGAAGGGTGTGCCGTCGTGGAAGGCAACACCTTGGCGCAGCTTGAACTGCCACGTGTTCGGGTCGGTCAGAGACCACGATGTCGCCAGCGCCGGCTGTTTTTTCATGCTCGAATCGCGGCCTACCAGCGGCTCATACATTTGCAAAGACATGGTGACCGTCGGACCCTCGTTTTGCGAATGCGGGTCCAAGGTCAGGGCGTCGCCCTGGCTCGACCACCGCAGCACCGTCTCGGCCTGGGCGGGCACCGCAAAGACGACGGCCAGGACAAGCGCCAGGGCGCCAGAATATTTCCAGACTTTCATAGTTTCCTCCCCATTTCGAATATTATTCCTCCGACCGGTTCTATTCCTCTACCGGTTCATAGATGCTGTTTTATCATGAACCATGGGGATTGAACATAGGGCATGACAGTGCCGGCTTGATGCTCGGGCACCGGCGCCGTCAGGCGAAAACGCGTTGCTTTGCACAGCCCCGCAATCGGCGGATCTTGGGCCGCGAGGTCAAAGCACATACCGACCGCGCAACAACAACGGCCCTTTCCTTACGAAATCCGATGGTAGAGCCGCAGCCGTCATTTCCGATCTGTCTCGGCACCGATCGGCCGTGGCTCCGGCTGTGATTTCCAATAATCATCGGGCGGCGGGCCCCAGGTCCCGCGATCTAGCCTCGATGCCCATGGTGGACGTCTATCTGCTATTCGAAGGGAACCTGCCGACCCAGCGAAACTCGCCGGAGCTGCTTGCCAAGCTACGCGAAGTCGCGCGTTATGGCGCGACGGTCGGTGCGGTCGATACCGGGGCCTTCGCTCTGGCCCAGGCCGGCCTGATCGGAACCCGGCCATCTGTTCTGCACTGGGAGGCGATGCCGACCTTCAATGAGCGGTTCCCGGACTCGGACCTTCGGAACCAGCTTTTTTTGGTGGAAGGCAATCAAGTCTATGGCGCCGGCGGTGTCGCCACTCTGGACCTCATGCTCGAACTGATCGGCCGTTCGCAGGGTCCCGTCCTGGCCAACGAGGTCGCGAACGCGCTTGTCCATTCGCCGCGCCCAGCGCAGGCGCCACAGCGTCTCGACGCGCCGGCGGAGCGGTGGATATCCCGCGGCTTGGCGGCCGGTATCATACCAGCGAGTCGATGAGCGGACCTTGATGATCCAAGGACAGGCTGGGGTCTGTCGACGGATTGCGGCGTTACGGCGGCGAGCCCGACCCCCAGACGCCGCGCCAGCTCGCGCCGCGCCGGCAGCGCCTCGCCCGGCCGCAACTGCCCGCGGACGATCTGGTCCAGGATCGTATCGGCAGCCTGGCCCGCCAATCCGCGCACGACGGGCGTCGGCCGGCCGAACCATCCCTGGGCGATAACGGTTGGCGAGATGCCGAACGACCGCGGCCGCGCGCGGGCGGCGTCAAGAAAGAAGTCCCGCAAGGATCAGGCGGCGATCAGTCGAAGGTCTTTTCGTTGTCCCAGACTTCGTTGGGCATCGGCAGGCCGGCGAAATCGGCGTCGGTGAGCGGCCCGTCGGGCTCAAGGCCCAAGGATTCCACGACCAGCGCCAACTGCCGCGTGTGCTGGCCCGAGTGCCAGCCGGTGCGCTCCAGCACTTCCAGCAGTGTCACCTCGCCGTAATAAACCTTGCCCGGCTGGTCGAAGTCGGTGTCGCGGCCGGCCGTCTCCCACCAGCGTTGGAAACGCTCCTGGATGCCACCGGCGTAGTCCAGGAGGTCGCGCAGGGTGTCCATGCCGTCGGGAAGGATGCTGAGCAGTGCTTCGTAGGTATAAGGCGCGTCCCGCTCGACCCGGTCGAGGAAGACTTCCACGATGTTGAAGACGTGGTACGCCAGTTGCCGGTAGGATCGGGGCCGGCCCGACAGCATGTCGTCGAGACGGTCTTCGGGGATCTGGGCGGCGAGGCGCCGGGCGCCGGCGAGGATGCCATCGATCCGGTCCACCATCTCTTCGGGCGACAGCATGTCGTGGCTGCGCCACTCGAAGCCGGCGACGCGGGCGACGTCGCGGAAGACGGCGCCGTTGGCCCAGTCCTTGCCGCGGGCGACGATCGGCACCAGCTTGAGTCCCAGTGCCGCCAGCTCCTTGAAGCCGTTTTCGTCATCGATGACGTTGATGGACTCGAATTCAACGCCGTTGGCGAGCAGGAACTCCTTGGTCTTCAGGCAGCTCGAGCAGCCGGGCTGCCAATAGACCTTCAAGGACGCCTCGGTGTCGCGAGCCCGCGGGTCCCCCGCCGTCGTCTCCGGTGCCGTCATGTCGCGTGCCTTGCCATGGTTATCGCCTGACCGGGGAGGGTACGCGGTCGGCGCCCGTTCAACAAGGGAGCGGCTTCATGCACCCGGCGCCGGTACCGTGTCCGGACCTGGCCCGGAGTAGGTGACCGGGGGCTTTTTCTTGATAGTATCCATTTCGTATTTCGCGATTGGAACTCACCCCTTGGCGGCGTTTTGAATGATCATCCCGGAAATCCGCCTCAGCCGCGTTAAGCTGCCCCTGATCACGCCCTACCGGCTGTCCTACCGCACCGTCGAGGCATTCGAGCCGTTGTTGGTCGAGGTCCGCGACGGCGATGGCAACAGCGGCTGGGGCGAGGGCCATATTTCACCGGGCTCCAGCCGCGAGACGCCGGCGGGCGGCTGGGCGTACTGCCGCGACATCGCCGCCGCCGCCGCCGGCCGGGACAGCGGCGCCATCAAGGCGTCGGTGCTCGAGTCCATGGCGCAAAGCCCGGTCGCCGCCAGCGCGTTTTTGTGCGCCATCGATATGTTATGCGGCGATCCCTTGCTGCAACCGCCGGCCGGGGAAACGCGCCTGGCGCTGCTGACGCCGGTCAACGGGTTGACCTCCGAAGCCATCGCGGCAGAGATCGAAGACAAGCTGGCGGACGGGTTTACCACCTTCAAGATCAAGGTCGGCAAGGATCTGGAGGGCGACATCGCGCGCGTCCGGGCCATCCAGGACGCCGTCCGCGGGCGCGCCACCCTGCGGATCGACGCCAACCAGGCCTATACGCAAGACCAAGCCCGGCGCTTCGCCGCCGCACTCGCCCCCGAAGGCGTCGAGCTGTTCGAGCAGCCCTGCGCCGCGGATGATTGGGACGCCAACGCCGCGATCGCCGCGCTGTCGCCGGTGCCGGTGATGCTCGATGAGCCGATCTGCGCGATCGCCGATATCGAGCGGGCGGCGACGATCGAGGGGGTCGGGCTGTGCAAGCTGAAACTGAAGCGCTTCGGCACCCTCTCCCGGCTCAAGCGGGCGCTCGAGCTGACGCGGGATCTGGGCATGACCCCGGTTCTCGGCGACGGCCTGGGCACCGAACTGAGCTGCTGGATGGAAGCCTGCGTGGCGCGCACGACCATCGACAATGCCGGCGAGTTCAACGGCTTCCTGAAACCGAAAACCCGGTTGTTCGCCGAACCCCTGGTGTTCGCGCGCGGGCATGTGGTGCTGCGCCCGGATTTTGTGCCGCGCATCGATCGCGATATACTCGCCCGCCACACGATGATGGAACAACGTTTCGCGGCCTAATAGCAGACCGGAACGAGCAACGGAAGAAGGGAGCCGTGTGATGGCGTTGCAATTGGTGCCCTTGGGCGAGGCGGCGGGCGTCGAGGTGCGCGGGATCGACCCGCGCGCCGTAACCGGCCCGGACCTTGAAGCCCTGCTGTCCGCCTGGCGCGACCATCTGGTCCTGCTCATTCGCGGCACGGCGCTGACCGACCCGGAACTGATCGCCTTCGCCCGCGTTTTCGGCGCCCTGGACCCACCCGGCCCCAATGCCTATGGCGCGCCGTTTCTGCCGGATTTCCCGGAGCTCAACGTCATTTCCAACGTCGTCAAGGACGGCCAGCCGATCGGTGGACTGGGCGCGGGCGAGGCCGTCTGGCACGCCGATATGACCTATCAGGACCGGCCCCCCAAGGCGGCCGTCCTGCACGCCATCGAATTACCCGAGAGTGGCGGCGACACCTATTTCGCCAACATGATCACCGCTTATGAAACCCTGCCCGGCGGCCTGAAACAACGCATAGAGGGCCACGCCGCCATCCATGACGCCGCCCATAACAGCGCCGGCCAGCTGCGCAAGGGATATAAGGAGACCGCCGACGTCAGCCAAACGCCCGGGGCGCGGCATTCGCTGGTCCGCACCGATCCCGACACCGGGCGCAAGGCTCTGTTCCTGGGCCGCCGCCCGCACAGCTACATCCTCGGCCTCGAGGTGGCGGAAAGCGAAGACCTTCTGGACGCGCTTTGGGACCACGCGACCCAGCCCCGTTTCGCCATCGCCCACCAATGGCGGGTCGCCGATACCCTGATTTGGAACAACCTCTGTTTGCTGCACCGGCGCGACCCCTTCGACGACAGCGCCCGGCGGATCATGCACCGGGCCCAGATCGCTGGCGACCACCCGGTAGCCTGACGGTCACACTAGATTCTGAATTGGGCGAGCCCGGCCATATCCGGGGCGTCGAAGGCGGTTTCGCACCAGGCCTCAAGTGCGTCGGCCAGGTCGTCGGGGATATTCCCGGCGGCGGCGTTGGCGCGGTATTTGGCGCCAAGTTCTTCGGCCGACAGGGGTTCGCGGGCGCCGCCCCTGAGGTGCGGTTGTTCGATCTCGTGGATACGGCCGTCGGACATCGTCACCCTCAGATGCCCGGAATAGTTGGCCGGATACTCGTTGCCGGGATCGATTTCGTAGCTGATTTTGGCGGCGAGGCCGAGAATCCTCGGGTCGGCGATCCGGGCTTCCGTAAACTGGCCGAGGCCGGCGGCGCCGTCGACGAACCCGGCGGCGATGCAGTAGGGCACGCTGAACTTGGCCGAATAGCGGGTGGTCGGCTTTTGCTTTTCCGCCAGCGGCTCCCACAGGCGATGGACGGTGCCTTCGCCGACCTTACACACGATATCCGCGACCTGGTCCGGGTCGACGCCGTCTTCGGCCAGCCGAATGGCGCAATCGACGAAGGGCTGGCACATGGTGCCGCAGGCATAGGGCTTGAAGGCGAGTCCCGCCATCCGCCATGTCCGCCCGAGGCCGTCGGTGACGTGGCCGAAGTCGGGGGGGATGGAATGATCGGCGAAGCCGAAGAAGAAGCCATGCTGGCCCTCGAACACGGTGCGCGGGCCGTCGAAGCCGTTCTTCCCCAACAGCGCCGCCTTCAGCCCCGACTGCGCCGCCCAGCCGGGGTGCAGGCGCTTGGTCGAGGTTCCTTCGGCCAAATACTCGATGATCCCGGACGCCATGCTGCCGGCGATGCCCAGCGCGTTGGCGGTTTGCACCGGGTCAAGCCCGAAGGTCCCGGCGGCGGCGGCGGCGGCGCCGAAGGTGCCCAGGACGGCGGTCGGATGGAACCCGGCCCGGTGGACGGCGGTCGGCGCGACGACGGCGAGACGGCACAAAAGCTCGGCGCCGACGGCGATCCCGGCGAGGACGTCGGCGCCGGAGCGATCGTGGCCTTCCGCCGCCGCCAGGACGGTGGGGATGATGACGGCGCCGGGATGGACCGGCGTGCCCTCGAAGGTGTCGTCGTAATCCTCGCCGTGGGCGGCGGTCCCGT
>JADFJG010000129.1 GCA_022566265.1 Pseudomonadota bacterium
CTTGAACGCCATCCTCGGCTTCTCCGAGTTGATGTTCAACGCCACCCTCGGTCCGCTGGGCAATCCCAAATACCAGGAGTACACCAAGGACATCAACGATTCCGGCCGCCATTTGCTGGCCCTGATCGACGACATCCTGGACCTGGCGAAGATCGAGGCCGGCAGGCTCGAGCTCGACGAGGAGGACATCGACGTCGCCAAGACCACCAGCTCCTGCATGGTGTTGGTGAAGGAGCGCGCCAAGAACGGCGGCGTCAAGCTCAAGACCGACATCCCCGACGGCTTGCCGGCGCTTCACGCGGATGCGCGCATGCTCAAGCAGATCCTGGTCAACCTGCTGTCCAACGCGGTCAAGTTCACGCCCGCCGGCGGCGAGGTCACCCTCAAGGCCTGGTGGCGCCCCGATAGCGGCTATGTCTTCCAGGTCATCGACACCGGCATCGGCATCGCCCTTGCGGATATCCCCAAGGCGCTCTCGCCCTTCGGGCAGGTCGAAAGCGACCTCGATCGCAAATATGAAGGAACTGGCCTCGGCCTGCCGCTAACCAAGCAACTCGTCGAGATGCATGGCGGATCACTGGATCTGCAGAGCGAGGAAGGGGCCGGCACCACGGTCACCGTGCGTTTCCCCTCCGAGCGTATCGTGCATCTCCCCGAAGCCGCCCAGACCGGAATGCCGGCGGTATAGCCCCCCGGAACAGGCCCCGAAGGCGCCGATATCCACGGGCATGGCGCTAAGACACGGAAAAGTTCACCCTCCTCATGGATGTCAGCGGAACGAAGTCCCTGAAACGCCCAGGGACGGCCAAGTAGCGCCGTCTGCCCTCATTTTTCCAATCGTTAACTATTTTGGACCAAAATGGAAAAGAATAACTAGAGCCATGAATATCAAGGCCAATTCAGAAAATATCTGGCGAAGATGTTCGGACTATTACGCTATTTCTCGATCGCGAGCGCGGTCGCGCTGATCGCGGTTACATTCGCGTTGGTCTATCTCTACAGGGACAACGCGATGGAGGAACTCGTCGTTTCGGCGGAGGGCCAGAACCTCACCCTGGCGCGATCCTTCGCCAATATCCTATGGCCACGATTCTCCGATTACGTGATGACGGTCACCGACACCGATGGGGATAAATTACGGGCGCGGCCGGAAACGGCCGAAATCGATGAAGCGGTGAGGAGCCTTACCGCCGGCCTGCCGGTGCTCAAGGTCAAGATTTACAATCTGGACGGCCGCACGATCTATTCCTCGCAGCCCTCCCAGATCGGCGCGGACAAAGGCGATAATCCGGGTTTTCAGAAGTCGGCGCGCGCCGGAAAACCGGCGAGTAAATTTTCCCTTCGCGAAACATTCAGTGCTTTCTCGGGCACGGTGATGAACCGGGACCTGGTCGAGAGCTATCTGCCGATCTGGGGCGCCGATGATGCGATCGAGGGGGTCTTCGAGCTTTACACCGACGTGACGCCGTTGGTGGCGATGATCGATCGCCGCACGGACCGGCTGACGGTCGGCCTCCTGATGACCTTCGCGTTGTTATACGGGGTCCTCTTCTTGATCGTCCGGCGCGCCGATCGGATCTTGAAGCGACAATACTCCGAGCAACTGGAGTACCGGGAACACATCGAGGAGAGGAACACTTCACTCGAACACCAGATCGACGAGCGCAAGTGGGCGGAAGAGGCGCTGCGGGAATCCCAAGAACGTTTGGCGGGCATCCTCGACATCGCCGATGAGGCCGTCATTTCGATCAATGAGTCCCAACGCATCATCCTTTTCAACAAGGGCGCGGAACAAATCTTCGGCTATGGAGCGGAAGAGGTCCTGGGCGAGCCTATCGAAATGCTGATGCCCTCTCATGCCAGGGAAAACCACCGCCGTAATGTCAAGGGATTCTCCGAAGGCGCCGAGGTCGCACGCAAGATGGGCGAGCGCAGCGAAGTGGCCGGCCGGCGCAAGGACGGAACGGATTTCCCCGGCGAGGCCTCGATCTCCAAGCTCGACTCGAACGGCAAGCGGGTTTTCACCGTCATCCTGCGCGACGTGACCGAGCAGAAAAAGGCGGAAGAGGCGGTCGCCAAGCAATCGGCGCTGCTCGAGGCGACCTTCGAGACCATGAACCAGGGCATCACCGTCTATGACGCCGATAACAGGCTCGTCGCCTTCAACCAGAGATTCGTCGAACTGTTCGACTTCCCACCCGGTTTGGTCCGCACAGGCAAGCCGTTCGAGGAACTCGTCCGTTTCAATGCCGAACGGGGTGAATACGGCCCCGGCGATGTCGAGGAGTTGGTGCGCGAGCGCGTCGGGGCCATGGACCGGGGCGAGATAAATCCACGCGAACGCACCCGCCCGGACGGAACCGTCATCTCGGCCAGGCGCGATCCCATGCCCGATGGCGGACATGTGACGACATTTTCCGACATCTCCAATCGGAAGAAGGCGGAAAAGGCCTTGCGCGAGAGCGAAGCCAAGTTCCGGGCGGTGGTCGACAACTCACCCACCAAGATCCACATCAAGGACGCCGAAGGCCGCTATACCCTGGTCAATCCGTTGGCCGAGAAGCTGTTCGGCTTCACCGACGAAGAAGTGCGGGGCAAGACCAGCTACGACATCTTCCCCAAGGAGGTCGCCGACGTCTTCACGGCCCACGACCGTCAGGTGGTGGAAAGCCGCGAGATGGCCGAGCAGGTGGAGCATTTCATGCTGGAGGACGGCGAACATACTTATTTGACCGTCAAGTTCCCCATCCTTGATGGGCAGGGCGAGGTTGCCGGGATCGCCGCCATCGGCACCGACATCACGATGCGCAAACAGGCGGAAGAGGCGGTCGCCAAGCAATCGGCGCTGCTCCAGGCGACCTTCGAGACCATGACCCAGGGCGTCACCGTCTATGACGCCGATCGCAAACTCATCGCCTTCAATTCAAAGTTCGTAGACATCTTCGACTTCCCGCCCGGTTTCGTTAGCGTCGGCAGGGCGTTCGAGGAACTCACCCGTTTCCTCGCCGAACGGGGTGAATACGGTCCGGGCGATGTGGACGAGTTGGTGCGCAAGCGCCTGGCGGACAGGGACCGGGGCGAGATAAATCCACGCGAACGCACCCGCCCGGACGGGACGGTGATCTCGGCAAGGCGCGATCCCATGCCCGAGGGGGCCTATTTGACGACTTACTCCGACATCACCGAGCGCAAGGAAGCGGAGGAGGCGCTGCGCGCCAGCGAGCAACGGTTGAGGGACATCGCCGAATCCTCATCCGACTGGTTCTGGGAGATGGACGCCGAGCTTCGCTTTTCCTACTTCTCGGAACGCTACGCCGAGATCACCGGCCTCGATCCGAAAGAGAGGATCGGCACCCCCCGGACCGAATTTTCCAGTGAGTCCGATTTGGCCGGGAACGCGGAGAAATGGGCCGCCCATATGGCGGACTTGGAAGCGAGGCGGCCGTTCAGGAATTTCGAATACGCGACGACGGCGAGCGCCGAGGGCGGCGCGCGCTATGTCAGGAGCAGCGGCACGCCTATCTTCGACGCGGACGGCGAATTCCTCGGTTACCGGGGTACCGGAACCGACATCACGGCGCAGAAAAAGGCGGAACAGGCACTCGCCAAACAGTCGATGCTTCTCGAGACGACGTTCCAGAGCATCTCCCAGGGCATCGTCGTTTATGACAAGGATCTCAAGGTCACCGCCTTCAACCAGAAATACGACGAACTCTGCGGCTACCCGCCCGGTTTCCTGCGGCTCGGCACGTCGTTCAAGGATATTGTCCGTTTCAGGGCCGAGCGGGGGGACTATGGACCCGCTCCGGATGTCGATGCGCTGGTGCGAAAGCATATTGAAGCCAGGCGCACGGGCGAGATAGCCAAGCGCGAACGCACCGGATCGGACGGGACCGAAGTCATCGTCACCCGCGATACCATGCCCGACGGCGGATACGTCACGACCTTCACCGACATAACCGAAATCAAGCGGGCCGAGGAGGCGCTGCGCGAGAGCGAGAAGCGCCTGAAGGTGCACATCGTCGAACTCGAAGCCGCCAAACGCCAGTACCAGGCCCAAGGCAAGGATCTGGCGATACTGGCCGAGGACCTGGCGGTCGCGCGCGACCAGGCCGAGGGGGCGAATCGCGCCAAGTCCGACTTCCTGGCGCTGATGAGCCACGAATTGAGGACGCCCTTGAACGCCATCATCGGCTTCTCCGAGATCATCAAGAGCGAGATGATGGGCCCCCTCGGCAACCCCAAATACCGCGAATACGCATCGGATGTCTTCGATTCGGGCCAGCATCTCCTGGGCCTGATCAACGACATCCTCGATCTCTCCAAGATCGAGGCCGGCAAGATGGAGCTCGAGGAGGACGACGTCGATGTCGCCGAGGTCATCGGGTCCTGCCTGAGGCTGGTGATGGAGCGGGCGACGAAGGACGGCGTCAAGCTGGCGACGGAGATCCCGGACGACCTGCCGGCGCTGCATATCGATGAACGCAAGCTCAAGCAGATCCTCCTCAACCTGCTGTCCAACGCCGTCAAGTTCACCCCCGAGGGCGGCTCGGTCACGGTCAAGACCTGGTTTAGGCCCGAGTCCGGTTTCGTCATCCAGGTCGCCGACACCGGCGTCGGCATCGCGCTCGAGGACATCCCCAAGGCGCTGACGCCTTTCGGGCAGGTCGACAGCCGGATCGACCGCAAGTACGAGGGCACCGGGCTCGGCCTGCCCCTGACCAAGTCCCTCGTCGAGAAGCACAGTGGGTCGCTGGACCTGCAAAGCGAGGTCGGGATCGGCACCACGGTGACGGTGCGCTTCCCGCCGGAGCGGATGGTGCCGAGGCTCGAGGTCTCGGCGACGGGTTCTCCGGCGGCTTGAGCCCCCCGGAACGTCACCAAATCACCGAATTTTAAGGGGCATCCCGGGCCATCGGGCGGTAGAATTCGACCGTCATTGAAAATCAGGAGACCCCGGTGCCCGAAACCAGCCATCCAGTCGAACTTTCTCCGCCCGACATCTCGCCTTACCGTAAGGGGAATACCGGCATCGACTATGTCCACAGCTTCCGGGCCGCCGTCCCCGGCCCCCATGTGTTGGTGAACGCCCTAACGCATGGCAATGAGATTTGCGGCGCCATCGCCGTCGATTTCCTGTTCCGCCACGACCTCCGACCGCTCAGGGGCACCCTGACGCTCGGTTTCGCCAATGTCGCGGCCTACGAGACCTTCGATGCCGCCAACCCCGGGGCGTCGCGTTTTGTCGACGAGGACTTCAACCGCGTCTGGACGAGGGATGTACTCGACGGTCCGCGGCAAAGCGCCGAGCTCGCCCGCGCGCGGGAAATGCGCGCCGTGATCGGCCAGGCGGATTACCTGCTTGACCTCCATTCCATGCAGACGCCGTCGAAGCCGTTGATGCTGGTCCACGGGCATGAGAAGGAACGCCGACTCGCGCGCCGGGTCGGATACCCGGAAACGGTGGTGTGCGGGCCGGGGCACGTCAAGGGCCTGCGCATGATCGAGTATGAGCCTTTCAACGACACGGCCAACGACAAAACCGCCTTGCTGGTCGAATGCGGCCAGCACTGGCAAGGCGGCACCGCCGCCGTCGCCATCGATTCCGCGCTCTATTTCCTCAAGGCCCTTGGCGTCATCGAGCCGTCCTTCGCGGACGCGCATCTCACGGTGAACCCGCCGGGCGAGCAAAGGATGCTCGAGGTCACGGACGGCGTCACCGCCAGGACCGATACCTTCCGGTTCGTCGAACGCTTCATCGGCCTCGAGGAGATCCCCACCGCCGGCACCGTGATCGCCACCGACGGCGGGCTGGAGATCACCACGCCCCACGACGACTGTGTCCTCATCATGCCGAGCTACCGCGCCGAGGCGGGAAGCCGCATGGTGCGCTTCGGCCGCTGGATCGACTGAGGCTTCGCCGCTACGGCGTGGCGAAGGTGACATTTCCGGTTCCCCAAGGTACCCTTGTGGGCGATGAATACCGGGCGAACATTGAGGCTTTGGGCCTTCGCCACGCCGAAGCGGCTTCGGCCGCACAGGTGGGCCGGCGCGCTGGCGTTGCTGATGATCCTCGGCGCGCCGGCGACGCCGGACGCCACGCCCGGGCAGATCCTCTATGTCAAGAGCGAGATCGCCAACGTGCGCAAGGCGCCGAGCCGCGAGGCCCGGATCGTCAAGAGGCTGCGCCATGGCCACAAGGTGATCGAGTTCGAGCGCCGCCGCCGGTGGGTCAGGGTCGGCATGTTCGACACCTCGGGCCGCGTCGGCTGGATCCATGGCGCCCTCCTCGGCCCCGAGCTTCCCGGCACCCGTCCGCCACCGCCACCGCCGGCGCCGACGCGCCAGGCGAAGGGAGCGGCCCCGGAGAAGGGACCGGCCCAAGAAAAGGGATCGGCCCAAGAAAAGGGATCGGCCAAGCAGAAGCCAAAGGACCCGGCGCTCTACACCTTCGTCATCGATGTCTCGGGGCTGCCGACGCTCAAGATCGAGGGCCGGTGCCGGGTGGTGAACGCATCGGGCGTGATCGAGAGGGGGACCTTCAGAGGCTGGATCCCCGCGCGGTTCACCGTCACCGGCCAAGCGGCGTCCTGCACCGTCAGGAAGCGGGATTTTTCCGGCAGGATGGTCGTCAAGCTGTTGCTGGGAAACCGGGTCATCGCGGCGCGGCAGACCCGGGCCGCCTTCCGCTGGATCCGGGTCAGAAGCGCCGGCCCCTGGGGCCGGGCCGGAGCGTTCAGGGGCGGCGGCCTCTTCCGCCCCGTTCCCACCCCGTCCGAGAAGCCGAAGGAGGCGGCAGCGCGCCGGGTAGGGCTCTAGGAGCCTGTCCGAGTATCGGTCACGGGCTGCTAGAACTCCTCGCGGGGGTAGACCGGGGGCACGGGGTCGACCTCGTCCATGCGATCGCCGATGTCGCGCTCGATCTCCTCCATGACGGTGAGCAGGCCGGAGAGGCGGATGGCGACGCTCGTAAGGTCGGCGTCGGGAATATCGAGGCCGATCATCCTGGCCATCTCGCGCACCTGTTCCGTCGTCAGTTCCATCCCTATTCCCCCGCCGCCGCCAAATTGGCGCTTATCCCGGCCCGGGCCATGGTTTGATCGAGGTCCGGGTGCTTGTCGTGCCACGGCGTCGCCCGTTCATAGGCGTGGGCGACGCGGAACACCATCTCCTCGTTGAACGGCCGCGCGGCGATCTGCAGCGAAAGCGGCAGGCCCGAGGAGCTAAAGCCGATGGGAAGGGCGATGACGGGCACGTTGGCGATGCTGTAGGGAAAGGTGCACAGCCGCCGCGTCGAAAGGACGTTCTTGACCATATCGGCGGGCGTCTCGACGACCTCCCGCGCCTCCTCGATCCTTTTCAAGGGTGTCGGGCTGGTCGGACTGATCAGGGCGTCAACATCCCCAAAGGCGTCGAGGATCTGACCGCGGACGAGGGCGCGGGCGCGCATGGCGCGGGTATAGACCGCCGCCGGCACCATCGCCGCCGCCGCCACCCGTGAGCGCGTGCCCTTATCGAAATCGGACCAGCGGGTGCGCAGCCATTTGTGCACGAACACCCCGGCCGCGTCGGCGTCGGACGTCAACATCTGCAAGGGGACGGCGTACTTCACCAGCGGCAGCGACACTTCCGTCACCGTCGCGCCGAGCGAGGTGAAAACCTCGATGGCGTCCTTGACCGCGTCCGCCACCTCCTCATGGGTGTTCTCCATCCAGGTCATTTCGCTGACCACGGCGACGCGCAGACCCTCGAGGCCTTCCGTCAGCGCGCTACGATAATCCGGCACCTCGCGGGTGCTGGACAGCGGATCCTTGGGATCGTGCCCGGCGATCGCCTGGAGCAGGATGGCGCAGTCCTCGACGTTGCGCGCCAGCGGACCGATGGTGTCCTGGGTATAGGCGTACATGACGGCGCCGAAGCGGCTGACCCGGCCATAGGTCGGCCTCAGCCCGACGATGCCGCTGGCCCAGGCCGGGCCGCGGATGGACCCGCCGGTGTCCTCGCCCAAGGCGCCCGAACAGAGCCCCGCCGCCGGCCCGGAGCCCGAGCCGCTGGACGAGCTCGAGGCGTGATAGGCGAGGTTCCAGGGATTGCGCGGCTGACCGAAGTGGAAGCGGTTGGTGCTGCCCTTGCCGAACTCGTGCATGTTCTGCTTGCCGAGCAGGATGGCGCCGGCCCCGTCCATGCGCTCGATCACCGTGGCGTCATGGTCGGGAACATTGTCGGCGAGGATGGGGGAGCCGAGCGTCGTCAGTATCCCCTTGGTGTTGAACTGGTCCTTGACGCCGTAGGGGATGCCGTGCAGGGGACCCCGGTAGTCGCCGGCGGCGATCTCGGCCTCGGCCTCGCGCGCCCGGGCCAGCGCGGCATCGGCGCAAACGGTGATGTAGCTGTTGAGGTGGGAGTCGTAGCGCTCGATGCGGCGAAGATAATGCTCGACCAGGTCGACGGGCGAGAGCTCGCGCTTCTCGATGAGCCGCGCTTGGGCGGCCAGGCTCAGATAAGCCAGTTCATCGCCGCCCATGGGGTTTCCTCATTATCGGTGTGCTCTATCGGGGCGCCGGATCCAGGGCGCGCATTTCCCCTGCCGGCCGTCCGCCATCGCCCGGCCGGCGGCGATCATACACCGAAACGCCGCCGGTGCGAGCCGCCGATCAGCTTCCCACGACCCGAGCCTTGCATCCCGCGGCGGCCCTAGCCGCCGCCGGTGTCGATGACCTCGAATTCGTGGGTAATCTCCGCCGTCTTGGCGAGCATGGCCGAGGCCGAGCAGTATTTATCGGCGGAGAGCTTGATGGCGCGCTCGACCTTGGCGGCGGCAAGGCCCGGGCCCGTTACGATGAAGCGCATGTGGATGCGGGTGAACACCATGGGGTCCTCATCGGCGCGCTCGGCTTCGATCTCGACGACGCAGTCCTCGATCGGCTCGCGGCCTTTCTCGAGGATCTGGACGACGTCCCAGGCGGTGCAGCCGCCGGTGCCGATCAGCACCAGTTCCATCGGGCTCGGGCACAAGCTCCGGCCATCGGGGCCCTTGGTGGTCCCCAACGGGACGGTGTGACCGGTCCCCGATTCGCCCAGGAACGTCCGCTCCCCCGTCCATTTGATGCGCGCTTTCATGGCCTGGCCTCTCCGCTTGTTTGCTAGAGCACACTCCGGCCATTTAGCCCCGTTATCATTGCCGCATGCCAGGGAAAAATGCGGCCGGGATTGGGGGTATCTATGCCGCCGGCGATCCTGTCCGGGTGGCTTCGGGGAGATGCACGATGCGCTCGGAGGGGAAACGCACGGTGACCGTGGTGCCGGCCCCTTCCTCGCTCTGCAGATCCAGTGATCCGCCATGCATC
>JADFJG010000130.1 GCA_022566265.1 Pseudomonadota bacterium
CGCGGCCTATGGGCGCAGCGTCGACGAGATCGCCAACCTCACCGGTCCGGATCGTCAGAACATCCTGATCCAGGGCGCCAAGGCCGAAGGCACGCTCCTTTGGTATACCACCCTGATCGTCAATCAGGCCGCCCGGCCGATCAAGGCGGCCTTCGAGAAGAAATATCCCTTCATCAAGCTCGAGTTCATCCGCGCCAACAGCTCGAAACTGGTGGCGCGGCTCTTGGCGGAAAACAGGTCCAAGTCCTACCGCGCCGACATCGTCATCGCCAGCGCCGCGCCGGTGCTCAAGAAGGCGGGCCTGGCGCAACCCTTCAGGACGCCCGAAGCGGCGATTTATCCGAAGGACTACACCGACCCCGACCGTAGCTGGCAGACCATCCGGGTTTCCTATAACGGCATCGGCTACAACACCAAGCTGGTGTCGGCGGCCGAGGCGCCCAAGACCTTCGAGGATTTGCTCGATCCCAAATGGAAGGGCAAGATGGTTTGGGGCAAGAGCTCGGAAACCGGCGCGCCCCTGTTCATCACCCATATCAGGATGGTGATGGGCGAGAAGAAGGGCATGGCCTATCTCAAGAAGCTCGCCAAGCAGGACATCGTCACCGTGGCCGGAAGCATCCGCAGCGTCCTCGACCGGGTGATCGCCGGCGAGCACGCGGTGATGGTCTCGGCGGCGCTTCACCATGTCGCCATCAGCGCCGCCAAGGGCGCGCCCATCGCCTCCACCTCGCCCGAGCCGGTGATCGGCAGGAACGGTTACGTCATGATCATGAAGACCGCGCCCCACCCCTACGCGGCGATGCTGTTCATCGACTACATCGTCTCCGAGGAAGGGCAGAACATCCTGCGCAAGGCGAGATACCTGCCGGCCCATCCCAAGGTCGATCCGCTGCCCAAGATGCAGATGATCGTGCCCAGTTTCACCGGCCTCAAGGAGAACCTCATCGGCCCCGACCAGCTGGAGAAGGAGCGCAAGACGTCGGTTTCGATCTACCGCAAATTGTTCAAATAGGCCGGCCGAGGGGGCGCGGCGGGCGCCGCCCTGACGCTTGAAGCGAGGGTATAAGCCCTCGTTTCTCGAGGAAGGCGATCACCAGATCGTCGAACCCGGCGGGGTCCTCGAGGCAACAGGCATGGCCGGTGCCGGGCAGCACCTCGTGCACCGCGCCCGGGATCAGCCCGGCGGTCTTTCGGCCGCTGGGCAAGGCATTGTCGAATTCGCCGTTGATCACCAATGTCGGGACTTTCATCGTCCCGAGGCGAGGCGTGGTGTCGGCCCTGTTGCGCGCCCTGAACACCTGGGCGATGGCCTCCGGGACAAGCCGGGGCTGGCGTTCGGCGAATGTCCGCAGCAGATGGCGGCCGAGGGGGCTTTCGGCGAAGCCGGGCGCGACGAGTTCCTTCATGTGACCGAGGTGATAGGCCTCGATCCCCGCCTTGGTGTAGCCTTCGATCCGCTCCTCGTAGCGCGAACCGGCGCCGCTCCTTCCACCGACCAGTATCAGCGCCTCGAACAGCCGGGGATGATCGAGGCCGAGCCCGATCGCCATTCCGGCGCCGACGCTGCAGCCCATCAGGATCGCCCGATCCACCCGCTCGTTCTCCATCACGCCGAGGACATCGGCGCACATCTCGCCCAGGGTATATTCGGTGGTTACCTTGTCCGAACGCCCCCAGCCCCGGATGTCCATGGCGATGACCTTGAACCAGGTCGAGAAATGGGCGATCTGGTACATCCACAGATTATGGTCGAACGGGTTGGCGTGGAGCATGACGAAGGGCATGCCTTCGCCGGCGATCCGGTAATGGACCGTGACCTCGTTTTGCGTGCTATGGGGCATGGATGGTGAACCCGCGTGCTTTCGGGTGCGACGCCCGGGTTCCTGAAGGGGCGTAACGGCGCTTGTCCGTTACGCCCCTCATGCATTGGAAGGTCTGGTTACTTGAAGAAATACTTGCGGTAAAGCTCGTCTGATTTCTTCGCTTCCGCGTGCATCATCTCGGCATTGACGGTGAACTGCTCCAGACCCTTGAGACTCGGCTGGTAGGGCCGCATCTGCTTCGCCGGGCTGACCTTGGGATGGGCCGGGAAGTAGCGCGCCTTCTTCAGGATCTTCTGCGCCTCCTCGCCGAGGATGAAGTCGATCAGCAGCATCGCCGCGTAGGGGTTGGGAGCCGTCTTCATCAGCATGAAATAGCCGTTCCGGGCGAGCACCGGGTTCACCATCGAGGCCTGGATCGGCGCCCCTTTCTTGCGCGCGCCGCCGACATGGTGAAGCGCCGGGGAGATCATGATGTGGTGCTCGCCGGCGACCACCAGGTCGAGGATGTTGCGGATGCTCGAGGTCCGCGTCACGACCTTCTGTTTGCTGAGTTTCTTGAGGAAATCCAGGGTCTTCGCCTCACCCCAGGTCTTCCTCAGATAGGTGATCAAAAAACGCGCGCCGGTCTCGGCATTCTCGCCCCAAACCATCTTGCCCTTCCATTTGGGATCGAGCAGGTCCTCGAAGGTCTTGGGCGCTTCCGCCGCCGACACCATATCGGTGTTGTAGGCGGCGACCCCATGATAGGAGTAACGCATCGTCGCCCAGATCCGGTTGGGGTCCTTCTCCTTCTCGGGATAGGCGGCGAGCGCCGGCGACCTGAAGGCTTGCACCAGTCCGGCGTTCTTGAGGTCGATCACGACGTTGGCGTTGATGACGTCGACACGCGGCGTCTTCGCCCGGTGCTCGGCGAGGACGCGCTGCAGGGCCTTCCTGCTGCCGGTGCGAATGCCCTTGGCCTCGATGTAGGGATATTTCTTCATGAACGCCTTGAGGATGGGCCGCCGGGCGCGTTTCTGGTTGAGACCGCCGATCCACAACAATGCGCCTTCCTTCTTGGCGCCTTCTTCCAGGATCTTCTGGCGGTCCGGACCGGTGAGGTTGGCGATCTCGGCGACGGTGCGGGCGAAGGCGCCGCCCATGTCCGCCAAGGCGAATACGGCGATGAGGCCAATCGCCGGCAGCAACCGGCTAACGAAACGTGGGACTGTCATCTTGTTTCCTCCTTTTCATTATGCCCCTTCGGATCTGTCGTCCTTGGGGACGGCTCGGATGTTACCCGATGGTAAATCCTAAACCATCAGCGCGCCGCGGCCAAGGAAGGCCCGGCAAGCTTGTCCATGAGCTCGGAGATCGAGGACAAGCCGTCGAGCCGCATCACCGTGTCCTTGATCGCGTCTTTCTCCGCCGGGTCCAACGCCGGCCCGGTGACGGCGTCGAACTTCTCCTTGACCACCGCCGCGTCGAGCCCGCCGTTTGAAATGCCGGGCGGATAGGGCGCCTCGGTCATATGTTCGTCGCCGTCCCGCGTCACCACCCGGATGGTGCAGGGATAACTGTTCGGCGCGCGCCGGTTCCAGTTTTCGTCGCGGTGCATGGTGATACGGTCCATCAGGGCGACGATTGCGGGATCGAACCACCGCTCGTGGTCGAACTGGCTGGGGGTCAGCGCCCCGTCCATGAGCGCCGCCGCGACCAGGAAGTGGAAGCTGTGATCCGCCGCCTCGCGCAGGGTCGGGTGGCGCCGGTCGGGATCGTCCTGTTGGCGTTCGATGAACGGATAATCGGCCATGATGACCTCGATCCTATCGACCGTGTCCGTCCTCCCACCGAGGATCTCATGCATTTTCAGCGCCGCCGCCACCGCCGTCTGGCCGGTGGCGAGGCAGGGGTAGGCCTTGACGTTGGCGTCCATGATGGCGAAATCATCCGCCAGCGGCCGGGTCAGGGAAGCGAGCTCGTCGCCGGCCTTGAACACCTGGTGCAGGCCGCGGGGGTGATCGAATACGGCGAGCGGCCCGGTCATCCCCTGGGCCGCCAACAGCGCCGCCAGCGTGCCGGACTGGGCGGCGAGGGGGTTGGATATGGACTTGGCGGCCGAAATCTTGCCGCTCCTGACGATGGCCGAGGTCGCCGCGCGGGCGGCGCCGAGGGCGATCCCGTGGGCGAGGCGGTCCTCATCCAGTCCCATGAGGCGCCCCGCCATGGCCGGCGCGACGATGCCGGAGACCGAGGTCCCGTCCCAGGGGCTTGGACGCACCATCAAATCCTTGAGGCGGGTGTAGATTTCGTAGCCGATGACGACGGCGGCGATGACGTCCCGTCCCGAACTTTGCCGCCATTCCCCGACCGCCAGGCCGACGGCGATGTTGTCGCTGGGATGACCGCCGATCACCGGACCTTCGTCGGCCGAGCCGATGATGAAGTCGTTGAGGTCGAGTACGCGGATGAGGGTGCCATTGGCGAGCACGGCGTTGGTCACCGAGGTCTTCCCCGGCTGGCCGATGACGGTGCACTGGGGGGCGCCGCCGAGGGCCTCGAGGGTGGCCAGGGTCTTGCCTACGGTTTCGTCTTCCAGCGCCGCCAGCCCGCAGCCGATCGAATCGAGGATCAGCAGCTTGGCCTGCTCGACCACCATTGCCGGCAGGCGCGCCGCGTCCAGCGCCAGCACCCACCGCGCCAGTTCTCGTACGGTGTCTCTATCGGACATCGCCGGGCGCTCGGCCTCGCTCGATCGCCGGCGGCGAAACGGACCGCCGGTGAGGCCCGGCGATGGTTACGATGAAAATCAGTTAAGGCCTCCCCACCATTAGTTTCTTTGGTTTGACTGTCACCCCTCTACTGTTATCGTATCACGCAAGTCGATCCAAAAGCAGCGCCAAAATACGGAAATATAACAGGAATGTATGGGCCTATAAGATTGCGGCGCGATGTTCGATTTCGGGGGCGGTCATGAGGGGAAGCGCGATGATGATGGATAGGGCCGGTCCGATTCCCGCCAGCCGCCTTGTCGGGGGAGACAAGGAGGCGTGACGGCACGCGCCGTTGCCGCCGCCGAGGCATTTGGCCGGGAAAAGTTGGCCGACTTCTGGTACGGGCTGCGCACCGGCTTCGGCTATTCGCCGGCGGTGATCGTGCTGGCGGCGGTCATGCTGGGCTTGATGCTGCCGCCGATCATCTTCCTGCTTAATGCCAGCGTGCATACCGTCAAGGCCGACGGGTCCTTCGACCAGTTCACCTGGCAATTCTATGAGGAGCTGGTCACCAATCCGAGGTTCTTCAACAATTTCCTCAATACCACCGTCTACGCCGTCGGATCGGCGGTGGTCGCCATCTTTCTCGGCACCATCCAGGCCTGGATCGTCGAGCGGACGAACACGCCGCTCAGGCGCTACGTGTTCCTGGTCTCGATCATCTCGCTTGGCATCCCCAGCGTGCTCTATACCGTGGCCTTCCTGTTGCTGCTCGGCAAGAAAGGACCGGTGAACGAACTGCTCGGGATGGTGTTCGGCACCGGGAACGGTCCGATACTCGATGTCTACACGATGTGGGGCATGATAGTTATCGAGGGCATCGACTTCGCGCCCCTGGTGTTCCTGTTGCTGGCGTCGGTGTTCCGCTCGGCCGATGCGTCCTTCGAGGAGGCGTCGATGATGAGCGGCGCCGGCATCGCCCAGACCTTCAACCGCATCACCTTGAGGCTGGCGGCTCCGGGTGTGTTCGCGTTGCTAATCCTGATCTTCATCCGCGCCTTCGAAGCCTTCGAAACGCCCGCCCTGGTGGGCCGGCCGGGGGGCATTTTCGTCCTCACCACCGACATTTATCAGGCCGCGCAGCTCGACACGCCACCCAATTACGGTCAGGCCGGGGCCTTTTCGGTGGCCCTGCTGGCGGTCGTGATCGTGATGCTCTACTGGTACAACCGGCTGTCGCGTCACGCCGAGCGGTTCCAGACCATCACCGGCAAGGGCTTCCGCCCGCGGGTCATGGACCTCGGCAAATGGCGCTATTTCACGGCGGCAATCCTCGTTCTCATGTTCATGATCATCATCGTGCTGCCGGTGGGGATCGTGGTGTGGGCGTCGTTTCTTCCCTATTACCAGCCCTTCAGCCTCAAGGCCCTGCCACTGTTCACGCTGGAGAATTTCTACGAGGTCCTCGATGCCGGCCTGCTTCTCGACTCGGTCACCAACACCTTGATACTCGGCGCCTCGACGGCCACCATCGTCAGCCTGTTCACGACGGTCTGCGCCTGGCTTGCCGTTCGCCGTTACAAGGGCGGATGGTTCCTCGATCAGTTGGCGACCATGCCCCTGATCCTTCCCTCCATCGTCCTCGGCGTGGCCTTGTTGCAGGTCTTCCTGAATACGCCTTTCGGGCTCTACGGGACGCTGACGTCGTTGATCCTCGCTTCCATGATCCGCTATCTGCCCTACGGCATGCGCTATTCCTACGCCGGGGTGTTGCAGATCCACACCGAGCTCGAGGAAGCCTCGGCGATGTCGGGCGCGAGCGGGCCCGGCACGTTCGTCCGTATCGTCGTGCCGCTGGTGGCGCCGGCGCTGATTACCTGTTGGCTGTTCATATTCCTCAGCTCGACCAAGGCGGTGTCCTTGATGATATTGCTGGTCGGCCCCGACTCGCACATCGTCGCGGTGACGATCTTCGATCTGTGGGAGAACGGCGCCCTGCCCGAGCTCGCCGCCCTTGGCGTCGCCTGGACCGCGTTCATGACGGTCGTCTCCGGTTTCTTCTATTACATCGCCCGGCGTTACGGCCTGACCGTCAAGTGAGGACCGGCTATTTTCATTTCCAGCCAATAGATGCACAATGACGCTTCAAGATCGTGCCGCACCGAGGAAACGGCGGCGAAAATAACAACGCGACGGTAACAAATCCGATCGTGCACAGGGGGAGGCTTGATCCATGCGTATCATGATGTTGAACCAGGCGCCGAAGCAGACCAAGGGCGACGCGCCTCATTACCAGTCGGCCAGGATCGAGGAGTTGCTCAACGGCTACGCCTCGCCGGGCACCAAGATCGAGCTCGATTTCCCCGATGATTTCGAGGGCGCCCAGGTGTTCAAGACCATCGGCGCCCAGAACATGCTCAACGGCCTGCATCACATCATGGAGGCGCCGGCCATCATCAAAAAGATCGTATGGGCGGCCGACAACGGCTACGACGCGGTCATTCAAAGCAATACCTTCGATCCCGGCGTCGAGGGCGGCCGGCTCGCGGTGGGCATCCCGGTTATCGGCCTTTTCCAGACGGCGCTGCATGTCGGGGCGACGATCGCCGACAAGATCGGGGTCATCGTGCCGCTGGATTCGCATCTCCCCTACACCTGGCGCAAGATCCGGGCCTACGGCATGGGGAACTTCGTCACCGACATCCAGGCGATCGGCATCTATGGTGAAAAGGTTCAGGAGCAAAAGGAAGAAATTTTCGACACCACCGTAGGCTTGATACGCAACCTGGTGGAGGAGACCGGCGCCGAATGCGTGCTGCCGCTGGGCGGGGCGTTGATCCCCTATATCGTCGATCCGGCCGATCTGGCGGAGGCAAGCGGCGTGCAGGTGCTGAACACCAAATCCATCGGCATCCGCTTTACCGAGATGTGCGTCGATCTGGGGCTGACCCAGTCGCCGATCACCTACCCCAAGGCCAAGATCAGCTACGAGGACTTCACCCGGAAGGCCGAACAGGCTTCTTAATCTAGCCCGCGCCGGCGAGCGCCATCAACCGGTCGATATTCGGCTGCTCGTCGAGCCTCAGGATCGACTCCTGCAAGGCGTCGATGGCGTCCTCGGCGAGGACGCGCCCGGCGCATTGGTAGAACTTGGGTTCGATCTCCGCCAATGTCGAAAGCTTGCGGACGGGCTCGACATCGGCGCTCAAGACCCGGCCGCCGGAAAGGCGGACCGTCACTTTCCCCGCGCCATTCGCGGGCACATGCTTGACCCGCTTCATCAGCGCCCGGACCCGGGGGTCGTCGATGGTTTCTTCGCCAATCTGGTCGAGACCATAGGTGCCGAAGATCAGCGCCACGGCGAGCATGAAAGCGGCGCTGAAACCGGCCGCGTCGACGTCGTCGGGCTCGAGCCTGAGTAGCGAGAAGGGTTCCAGATCGGCCTCGACCGCCTCTATCTCATCGCCCTTGAAGTTCTCCCGGCCCCGTAGCGCCAGCGCCGCGTCGATCCCCGGATGACCGCGGCTACAGGCGGGGAAGGGTTTCAGCCGGAGCTTCCCTTCGAGGAAATAGGGCCGGCCCAAGCGTTCGCTTATGGCCTCGCAGTCACGCTCTTCCGCTTGGCTGACGGCCGCCATGAAGCCGAGCGGCGCCTCGATGATGGCGGCGTCGGCGGTAAAGCCGCGCCTGGCCAGTTCGGCGGCCTGGATACCGTCCCTGGCGGCGTTGCCCGAATGGAGCGCCTTGGCCATCGTCCCCATATTGCGGCGGAACCCGCCCGAGTTGCAGCTGGCGATGCCGATCGCCATCGCCGTTTGGCGGCTGTCGAGCTTGAGAAGCCTCGCCGCCGTAACCGCCGCGGCGATCGGACCGACGAGGCCGACATGCCACCAGCCGCGGTATGTCGGGCCTCCCTCGTTGACTCGCTGGCTGTCGAAGGCCTGGGTCAGCTTCCTGCCGACCTCGATGCCGATGACGAAGGCGTCCAACAGGTCCCGCCCCGAAAGCCGGTTATGTTCCACCATCGCCAGGGCCGACGGCAGGACGTGGGTCGCGAGGTGCCCGCTGGGATCGAAGTCGAGCGCGTTGGCCAACGTTCCGTTGGCGAGCGCCGCCATGGGGGGCGAAGCCTTGGCGCCGGCGCCAAGCACGGTGGCCGTGGTCTCGCCGCCGGCGTCGATGGCATAGCGGGTGATGATCTTGCCGATCGGATGGTTCACCGCCGCCAATGAGACGCCGATGGTATCCAATATCATCAGCTTCGCCGAGCCGAGCGCGGCCTCGGGCACATCCGCCGCCGCTGTCCCGGTGACGAAGGAAACGATGATATCGGTAAGGGGCTCGCCCCCGCCCGTCAGCGCCGTCCGCTCCGATATCGACATTTCTCGCGTCCTCCCCAAGCATCATCAGTTTCCCAGATGCCCGGTGATTCGTCAAACCGGCCCGCCGATCCCAGGCACCGCTTGACTCATCCGGCTCAACGGAGCGATGATGTAAAAGGCCTTTCGCCTCAATGTCTTCGAGGGGTTCGAAAGGAATGAACAAGATCAAGAACTTTCGGCAGGGAGGAAAC
>JADFJG010000027.1:0-29478 GCA_022566265.1 Pseudomonadota bacterium
GTTCTTTTGCGCCGTGGCGTCGTTGCGCACCTTTGCCGATGCGCAAGCATCGCCATGCGGCACGCGCCTAGCCACGACGCAAAATAATCCCGGTCAAACGATTCCATCTGGTCGGATAGTGCTCTAGAGCCCCCGAAAGTCAGCTCGGGGTCCGTATCGAATAAACCTAAGGCGGGAAAATCATCGACGAAAACCTGATCCGATAACGCCTGGGCCGCCAACAATGCGGTCGCCGCATCGGCAGGGGAGACGCCAGGATGGGTGCAATTGTCCCGCCAAAGGGTCAAGATCAAACCCGAGGGATTTAGGGAATGGCGCAAACGCGACAACAGATCGAGGCCTTCGTGCGGCGCCTCGTCGTCGAGGTCGAGGCCGCCGAGGCGGCGGGGATGACCGCGCCCCAAGCCATCGCCGATCATTTCAACGCCACGGGCGTCACCACCCGCAAGGGCCGGCGCTGGACCGGCGCGACCGTGGCCAAATTCCTCTCCAGCCCGGGCGCCAGGCGCACCCGTTCGGGTGGCCAAGGCGGGGCGGGCGGCCAAAGCGGGGCGGGCGGCAATGCGGGGCGGGTGGGAAAGCGGGGCGCGCGATGAAGCCGGAGCCGCCCCCCGATAAGGCGCCCCCCGAGAAGCCATCCAACTTGCTCTCTGAAGCACAATTGCGGCGCATTTCGGAAATAACCATCGGCCATTATGACCGATCGGCCGAGGATTTCTGGGGCGGCACTCGAAATCACGATGTCAGCCAAAACTATGCGGCGCTTTTGGCGGCGATAGAAGGCGATCCTCCCTACGCCATACTCGATCTCGGTTGCGGGCCCGGCCGGGATCTCCGCTATTTCCGATCGCTCGGCCACCAGGCCATCGGCTTGGACGGATCGAAGGAATTCGTCGCCATGGCGCGCCGCTATGCTGGTTGCGAGGTCCTCCATCAGGACTTCCTGGCGATGGACTTGCCCGAAGGCCACTTCGACGGCATCTTCGCCAATGCCGCGCTGTTCCATGTGCCCCGCCAGGAACTGCCGAGAGTCTTGCGCCAGCTTTGGCGGAGCCTGAAGCCCGGCGGCGTCCTGTTTAGCTCGAATCCCTGGGGCAACGACGACGAGGGCTGGAGCGGTGAGCGTTACAACTGCTTTTACCACCCCGGCACATGGCGCGCCTATGTCAGTACCGCCGGATTTAGCGAACTGAACCACTACTATCGGCCCCATGGGCTGCCTCGCCACAAGCAGCCATGGCTCGCCACGGTATGGCGCAAGGCGTGATCGGCGGGGTATGGGGAAAGGAACCCATTTCCGTACAAGCGCGATCCGATGGTGATTCAGGCTCGTTCCCGGGCCGGGGGGTCACGGCCTGACCGGCCAGACGGAAAAGAAGGGTTTGCGTACAGGCCCAAACAGCCACACAGGGCTGTACGGCGTTCCGATCGAGTTTTATGCCACCGGAGTGCCTGTCGCCGCGGCCTCGGCTACATGCACGATGCGCTCGGGGGGGAAACGCACGGTGACCGTGGTGCCGGCCCCTTCCTCGCTCTGCAGATCGAGCGAGCCGCCATGCATCTCGGCCAGCGACTTGGTCAGCGGCAGGCCGAGGCCGGTGCCGGCGAATTTGCGCGACAGGGCGCTGTCGACCTGCCCGAAGGGCGAGAGCGCCTTGGGGATGTCGGCAAGGGCGATGCCGATGCCGGTGTCGATGACCTGGAAGACATAGCCGCTATCGGGGCGCGACCAGGCCTTGAGGGTGACCTCGCCGCCGGCGGGCGTGAACTTGACCGCGTTGGACAACAGGTTGACCAGGATCTGCTTGAGCTTGCGCGCATCCGCGTGAAGCGCCGGCAAGCCGTCGGGGATGTCGGTCTTGAGCTTGACGCCGCCGTTCTTGGCGCGCTCCTTCACCAACACCATGCAGGAACGGATGGACTTGGCGACGTCGATGTCCTCCTCGTCGAGCTCGAGCCTGCCGGCCTCGATCTTCGCCAGGTCCAGGATGTCGTTGATCAGGGCCAGCAAATGGCGGCCGGAATCGTTGATGTCCTTGGTGTACTCCTGGTATTTGGGATTGCCCAGCGGACCGAGGGTGGCGTTGAACATCAACTCGGAGAAGCCGAGGATGGCGTTCAAGGGGGTGCGCAGCTCATGGCTCATATTGGCCAGGAACTCGGACTTGGTCCGGTTGGCGAACTCCGCCTGTTCCTTGGCTTGCAGCATTTCGGTCTTCGCCGTCTCCTGCTCGGTGATATCGGTGAAGGTGTTGATGACCCCGCCTCCAGGCATCGGCGCGCGCCACAAGACGAATACGGTGCCGTCCGGGGTGGTGAATTTGGATTGCAAGGGTTTGACCTGGCGCATCGCCGCCACCCACGCCTTCACCAGCGTCTCCACCTCGCCGGTCCCATAATCGCCCCGCTCGGCCTTGAAACGGGCGATCTCCTCGAACGGCATGCCCAGGCGAATGAAGCCGGGCGGATACCGCCAAAGATCGACATATCGCTGGTTGAAGGCGACGAGCTTGAGATCGGCGTCATAGACGGAAATACCCTGGGTCATGCTCTCGAACGTGGTCTCGAGGAGCCTCGACTTCTCGGCCAGGGCCTCTTCCACCTGCTTGCGCTCGGTGATGTCGGTGCCGATGGCGGCGATCCCGGCGACGCCGCCCCGTCCGTCGGGGATCGGGAACTTCACCGTCAAATAGGTGCGTTCGCCGTCCTCCAGCATGAAATGCTCCACCTGTTCGGCCATCTCGCGGCTTTCCACCACCTGACGGTCGTGGGCCGTGAAGGCGTCGGCGACATCCTTGGGGAAGATGTCGTAGCTGGTCTTGCCCCGGGCCTCCTCGTCGGTGAAGCCGAACAGCTTCTCCGCCACCGGATTGACCAGGGTATAGCGGCCCTCGGCGTCCTTGATGTGGATCTTGGTGGGCGAGTTGTCGACCACCGCCCGGAACCTGGCTTCGCTCTCGATCAGCGCCTGGTCCGCCCGTTTGGACTCGGTAATATCGCTGATGATGAGGATGATTCCATCATTTGGGAGGCGTTGCTCGTAAAGGCGAATCCACCGGCCGTCTTGACGCGCCACCTCGAAGGGACCGCTGGGATTGAGATGGCGTTCCATGCGCTCGCGCAGCCACTCCTCCTCGCGGCCCGTGGCCTCCGGTAGGAGCCCTTTTTCTATGAGAGCCCGCAGGTGATCCTCGAAGCGGGCGCCGGGCTTGGTCGACTCGGCAACTTCCTTGTTCAGTTCTCTCCACGCCCTGTTGGCGAGCACGATCCGATCCTCGGCATCGAAGAGCACGACATGTTCCGAGAGCGCCTCGATCGCGAGGGCGAGTTGCTCTTCCGTCGATAAAGACGCTTCTTTCCTAGCCGTTTCTGATTGCTTGTTTGCCGTCATTCACGTGGGCTGCAAGTAGCTGAAAGGAATAGGAAAATACCGAGCGAATTCATTCTGATCGGCTCGGATATTCATATGGCGGACAACCTCCATATGTTCGCACCGGTTGGTAAAGGAATTCTAAACCATACCCGAATGGTGGCGGAAGGTGGGGGGTAGCGCGGTCCAGCCGTAACTCCCGCCCATTCCAGGAGCATCACCCGACCGCACCACCCCCAGCCACATTTCGACGCGGCGAAGGGTCCCGAATGGCACCCTTTTCGGTTCCCCTCGGTGGTGGAACGGTCCGGTTTGCCGTGGCCCCGTTTCCCCTCCCCGCTCATCGCCCCGGAGTTCAGGACACTCCATTTTAGCCATTGCAGCTTCTGGACCGCGTGCTTTTGACCGGAACCTGATCCGCGGAGAGCATCATGGCCAGTGGCCAAGTGACAGCGCCGCATCAACGGGGCGAACGCATGGCGGCACCGACCCGTCACCGTTAAAAAACCTTGTCAACAGGGAGCCGTCCACGCATGGGGCCGGCTATAGCTATGAGGAGACCTTCGGCATGAATTCCCCTTATAATTTGGCGCATACTCCGTGTAGCATCGGCGATGCCGGGCGATGAGCGCCCAGGAGAAAAAGCTATGAAGGGAATCGGGTTCAGCGTCGCGGTGGCGGTCCTGTCGGTTTTCGCGCCGTTCACCGCCACCGCCCACATCCTGGCGATGGTCAACTACGAGAGCAAGACGGAAGAGGGGCTTCGCGCCCACGGCATCGAGGACCACGGCGCCCGCAAGGAGGGCCTCGCCGTCATCGACGTCGACCCGCGATCCAAGACCTTCGGCAAGATCGTGGTCGATATTTCCTTGCCGCCGAACCTGGTCGGCCATCACCTCTTCTACAACCGCGACATGAGCAAGCTTTACCTCACCGCGCTCGGCCGGGGCCGGATATACGTGATGGACATGAAGGCCCTCGACTACAGACTCAGGAAGGTCGAGGTTCCAGGCTGCGCGGTCGGCGAGGACATCGTTTTCTCGGACGACAACAAGACTTGGTATCTGACCTGCATGGGGTCCGGCAATATCATCGTCGGCGACGCCGCCACCGACACCATCAAATCGACCATTTCCCTGCCCCAGCCTTATCCGCACGGCATCGCCATCAACGGCGCCATCGACCGCATCCTGGTCACCAACACCATCAAACCCGACCTGACCGATCCCGGCGAGACCATCACCGCGGTCGAGGCGGGCAGCGGCAAGCCGCTCGATACCTATAAGCTTTCGGCGAAGCCGTCGCCGTCGGGCGTGGCGCCGGTGGAGATCTTGTTCGTTCCGGGCTCGAACCCGCCGGTGGCGTACATCACCAACATGTTCGGCGGCACGCTGTGGACCGCGGCCTGGAACCCCTCGGCCAAGGGCTTCGACGTCGCTCAAGCCTACGATTTCAACGGCACCGGGAGCGGCGTTCCGCTGGAAATCTACTTCAACGATAATGCCACGCGCATGTACGTGACCACCGCCAATCCGGGGCATTTCCATATCTTCGATATTAGCAAGGACCCGAAAAAGCCGGAACTCATGAAGACCATTAAAACCGCCGCCGGCGCCCATCACGTCGGCTTCACCAAGGACTGGCGCTATGGCTTCGTGCAGAATGCCTTCATCAACCTGAAGGGCATGGATGACGGCTCGATCACGGTGGTCGATCTCAACAGCGCCAAGGTCGTCGCTTCGGTCGATACCCTGAAGAACATGGGCCTCAACCCCAATAGCATCGTCTTGCTGCCGAGGTGGAACCACTTGGCGGGACACTAGGATTGTCGCGCCGGTGCCGGTGCCGGTGCGCCTGATTTATCGACCGGGCCGCGCCGGACCCTAAATCACGCCGTTGGCCACGTGGGTGTCGTATTCCTCTTCCGTCAGGCCGAGGAATTCGCGGAAGACGATGGCGTTGTCGCCGCCGAGCAGCGGCGCCGGGCCCGGTATGTCGCCCGGCGTCTCGGAAAGGTCGAAGCCGGGGAAGTAATAGGCCTGATCGTCGATCTCTCCGTGCCGGCGCACCCGCCAGGTGCGGCGGTGGCCGAGCTGCGGATCGGAAAAGAGATCGGCCATGGTGTTGACCCGATAAGCGTGGACCCGGGCATCCTGCAGCGCCACCGCCGCTTCCGCCGCGTCGCGCGGCGCCGACCAGGCTTCGATCCCCTCATCGAGGGCGGCGATGTTGGCGCGGCGCTCGGCGGCGGAGGCGAAGCGCGGATCGTCCGCCCATTCGGGACGCCCGACCGCTGACGCCAGCCTGGCGAACTCATCGTCGCTCCAGCATGACACCGCCAGCCACCCCTCGTCCCGGCAGCGGTACGCCCCGTGGGGCGCCGCCACCGCATCGTCGTTTCCGGCTCTCTCGGCGATGCGCCCGTTGGCGTGGTAGTCGAACAGGGCGCCGGCGATGAAGGAGAGGCCGCATTCGTATTGGGAGACGTCGAAATAGGCGCCTTCGCCGGTGCGCTTGCGCTTATCCAGCGCCGCCAGCAACGCCGGGGCGCTGACCAGGGCGGCGACGAAGTCGATATAGGGGCCGTAAAGCAGCATCGGCGGGCCGCCGGCCTCGCCGGTGAGGCCGGTGAAACCGGCCAGCGCCGAAAGCTGGGAGCCGAAACCGCCGGTCGGCGCGCGCGGCCCGGTCTGGCCCATGTTGCAACTCGAGAGCCAGATGATATCGGGGTTGGTTTCCTTGAGGACCTCGTAGCCCAGCCCGATCCGCGCCATCACGCCGGGGCGCATGTTCTCGATCACGATGTCGCACCAGTCGGTCAGCCGCCGGGCCAGCTCCACCCCGCCCGGTTTCTTGACGTCGAGCGTGACGGCGTATTTGGAATCGTTGAAGTAGGAGAAGCAGCCTGAGCGGTTGACGCCTACCTTGCCGTCCTTGTAGGGCGGATATTGCAGGCGGAAGCCGTCGGGGCGGTCGCGGGATTCGACATGCACCACCTTGGCGCCGTAATTGGCCAGCACCTTGCCGATCCACGGACCGGCGGCGTAGCCGCCGAACTCGACGACGGTGACGCCTTCAAGCGCCTGGGGAACGCCGCTCATTTGTCCTCAAGGGTGCTGGGGACCCCGACGGCGCCGGCGGCGATCAGGCCGTCGATCTCGGCGCTATCGAAACCCATCTCGCCCAGCACCTCGCGGCTGTGTTCGCCCGCCGACGGCACCGGTCGGACGAGCGCCAGACGCTTGCCGTCGACGATGGCGACGCCGCCGCAGAATCGCTCCGCCCGGCCGCCGGGACCGGGCAGGTCTTGCCAGTATCCGCGGGCCTCGAGTTGCGGATCGGCGGCGATGTCGGCGACGTTGAAGACCGGATAGCCCAGCATCTCCCGATCGAACGCGCCGTCGAGAAATTCCGCCTTGGTAAGGGTCAGGAAGAACCGGCCGATGGGGTCCTCGATGGCGTCCACCTCCGCCTGGGTGGCCTGGGTGGGATCGAACCGCCCCCAGTCGATCTCGGCGAGAACGCCGAGCTCCGCCTTCGCTTCCGTCATCCACGACACCAGACTCGCATTGGTCCGCTGCCCGGCGAAGCCGCCATAGATGATGAAGTTCAGATATCCGTCCTTGCACGGCCAGAACACGCGGTAATTGGCGCCATGGACGGAACGCCCGGTCATGAAGGCGCCCGCCCGGGTGGAATCGATCCCCAGCAGGTCCCACGAAGCCGGCGCATGGGCGACCGAGGCGATCACCGCCGCCTGGGCGGAGACGTCGACATGCTGGCCCCGCCCGGTCGCCGCCCGGTGGGTGAGCGCCATCATGGCGCCGAGGGCGGCCTGCGCCCCGGCCCAGCCGTAGGATTGCGCCACCGACACCCTGACCGGCAAGCCGCCGGGCTCCCCGGCCAGCGACATGGCGCCGCCGGCGGCCATCATCTCGAGGTCGGAAGCCAGCCATTCGGCATGGGGACCGGTGCGCCCGAAGGGGGTGACGGAGACGTGGATCAGCTTGGGATTGGCGGCGATGAGGATGTCGGGATCGAAAAGACCGGCGGCGGCGCTGCCAGGGGCGGCGGATTCGAGCAGGAAATCTGTGTCCCTGGCGAGGCGCCGGAAGGCATCGCGGCCGGCCTCGTCCCCGAGATCGAGGGTGAGGAGGCGCTTGTTGACGTTGTTGGCCCGCCAGCCGGGATCGTCGAGCCTCGCCCCCGGGGGCTCGATCTTGATGACGTCGGCCCCGAGGTCGGCGAGAAGCCGCCCGGTCAGCCAGCCCAGCGGGCCGGTACAGTCGAGGACCCGGTAAGGCCCTAGCATGGCGGTCCTCTTTCCCGCGCGCTCTCTACTTGGGCCCGCGCGCTCTCTACTTGGGCCCGCGCGTTCTCTAACGGCCGGTCCGCGCCAGGGACAGGACCCAACCCTCCATCCGGGACTTGGCGTTTTCGACCTGCTCCGGGGTGAAGAAGTCCTCCGGCTTGACGCGGTCGATGGGGTAGACCGGCCGGCGGAAGTCCTGCTCATAGCCGTAGGGCACCGTGGCGTCGATCCCCATGCCGCCCTCGAACCGGGTGTTCGACGCGGTCCATTGTTTGTCGCCGGCGGTCATGCGCTCGGCCGGCATGAAGGTCTGGCCGATGCCGCCGGGCAGCGGGTTGAGGATATCGGTCTGCGGGTTCACCCGCGTCGTCAGGCACCACATGATGTCGTCCATCGAGTAGATGTCGACGTCCTCGCTGACGGCGATGGCGAGGCGCATGCCCTGGGAGCAGGACAGGATCGCCGCCAGGAAGTTGCGTTGCCAGCCTTCCTCGATCTTGTTGCGCTTCTTGACCTGGATGATGCAACCGCCCCAGTCGGTCATGCAGTAGGGGATGTGGACGTCCAGGACGATGCCCGGCTGCAGGCGTTGGCACAGCCCGAAGATGGTCGCCTCGCGCAGCGTGGTGTCGATGTTGAGGCAGTCCGAGGTGTGCACGCCCAAGGGGAAGATGATCGGCCGGCTCTCGCGCTTGCGCATGGTGATGGCGGTGACGTGGAAGGTCGGCGCCTTGTAGGCCTTGCCCATGTAGCCGGCCCATTCGGGATGGAAGAAGTAGCGCCCCTGGACGTCGGCGTCCTCCGATTCCTTGGTCTCGTAGCGCTTGTCGCGGGGATAGAGCAGCCCTTCCAGCACATATTCCGACTCGGCGATGGCCCAGGCGTCGACCGTTCGCGCCTTGACGATATCGACGGGCGCGCCCTCGGCCGCCCCGGCGATGCCGATCTCATCGCAGCCCTTGGGCATCAGGGCGTAGCCGAAACCGCCGCCGGCGACCAGCGTGCATGACGGCGGGACGCCGAAGCACATGGTCAGCGGGATGGGGTCTTCGTCGCGGTAATGCTCGGTGATCACCTGCCACATGTGGGAACCGGGAGAGATCTGGAAGGTGCCGACATTGCCCCAGCGGAAATTCATGCGGTTGTAGCCGATATGGCTGCCGCCATCGAAATAATCGCCGACCACGCAGGAGATGCCGGAACCGATGGTGAGCTCGGGCTCGAGCTCGGTGTGGCGGATGGCGGTGATGTATTTGTTGACGTCGAGATCCTCGGTGAGCACCTCCTCCTGGCACGGCGCCTCTTCCTGGGGCACCTCCCTCGGTTTGATCGGGTGATCGATGGCATGGGCCAGCTTGTGGGTGCGGTCGATGGCGTTCTCGAAGCCGAAAATCTTGTCGATGACGTTGATGTCGGAGAACAGGTTGGTGATGGCGCGGGTGTGGGGCTTGCCCTTGACGTGGTTGAACAGCATCACCGGACCGCCGTCCAAATGCTTCTGCAGGCCGGTGATCTCGAGATCGGGATCGACCTCCTTGTCGGTCTCGATCACGTCGCCTTCGCTTTTCAACCACTCCAACGTGGCGCGCAGACTTGAGATGTCGTTCTTCATGGTTCGGGGTTCTCTCCTCATTCCTTAGCTGGCAAGATTCTCGACAAAGGATGCCTCGTCGATGAATTCCGCCATCCGGGATTCGGCGCCCGTTATGCCCAGCGCCTCGAGATAGATCTTGTGGATACGCGGGCTCTGGTCCTCGTATTCGATCTGGGCGCCGCCGTCGCGAACGTTGACGTCCATGCCCATGAACACCGCCCGTTTCTCGGCCAGCGTGGGATAGCGCAGGCCGCCAAGCGCGATGGCCAGATAACGCGCCGGTTCCTTGCTGGCGTTGAAGTGCTGGTGATACATGCCGTCGGGCGGCGCGAAGACAACGCCGTGTTCCCAGTCGATCCGGACGAATTCCTCGTCGTCCTCGTACCACAGAAGCGAATAGCCCGTGCCGGTGACGCAGGACACGTGGAAATCGGCGCCGTGGCGGTGGGCCTTCTTGTAGGTGCCGACCGGCATCTCCGAGGAGTGCGCGTGCATGGTGCCGTCGGCGAGGACGAACATGATGTTGGAGCCGCCAGCGCCGCGCTTCTTCCATTCGACCAGCTTGAACTCGCTGAGATCGGGGACGAAATTGGTCTCCCACATGTGCCGCCCCGGCTTCTTGGGGATGAAATCCCCTTCGCCGGCGAAATAGTTGTCGTCCCCCTCGCGCTCGGGAAATCGCGCGTCGTTGGCGAAGATGAAGTCTTCGTTGCGGTACAGGTTCATCACCATCGGCAGGTTGTTGGTGGACGAAAGGCGCGCGCGGGTGCTGCCGGAGCCATTGAAGTGCTGGTACTTGGCGTTCAGCGGCAGGGCGAACAGGCTTTTCGGCCCCCATTCGAAACTGTGGGTCTGCCCGTCATGGGACTCCACGCTTGTGCTGCCCTGGCCCTCGAGGACGTAAAACACCTCCTCATAGAGATGTTGCTGGGGGGCCGTGTCGCCGCCGGGCTCGATGTCGATGACGAACAGGGTGAGAAAATCGCCCCGCCCCTTGAGATGAACGAAGGCGCCATTGGCGCCAAGACGCGACCACGGCGCGGTCTCGACCTTGGTAAGATCGACGCCGAAATCCTCGACCGTCGGGACACCTTCGTTCTCGGCCCAGTCGAGGTAGGGATCGAACAGGAATTTCGGTTCTTCGTTGTTTGTCGTCACTGGGTTTGTCGTCACTGGCGGGCCCTCCGTCGATTGCAAGCGATCATTCTAAGGATTGAAGATGGGAAGGCCAGCCTCGAGATCAAACCCCAGCCTTGAGATCGAACCCCAGTCTTGAGATCGAACCCGGGCACCGGCCCGGTGTGACGCCCATGGACGCGGCGCATTCGCCGAAGCGTCCGGGCGCGCCTATTGCCCTGATCCCCGCTGCCTTCTTCCTATAAGATTTATGTATATCGTAACCGGTACCATGTATAGCATTGATATAGGACGCTTGGCAATATCTTGCCGGGGCCGGACGGCGCCTTGCGGCTGTATCCCTTGATGGCCGGGGCTTGTGGCCGCCGGGGCGCGGCCGTCCCCGCCCGTTCCCTACAGACATACGACCAGGCCGCCCCGTCCATCAAGGGGAGAGCCCGGATGGGGCGCGCCGGTTTCGGCGCGGCGCATTCTCGGATTTCTATTGGCTATTCAGGCGGTGGGTAAAACAGGCAGGATGGGCAAGGCGGCGGTGGATGATCCGGAGGCGCCGGTATATTCATCGCCGCGTCGCCGACGCGACGCGTCATGGGAGCCCATTAAAGCGCCTTCAGCATCGAGACGATGGGATAGGACGCGACCAGCGCCGCCAGGGCCGTGAGATAGAATGCCGTCAAATGTTTAACCATAATGTCCTCCTGATATTCCCTGAGGCCCGTTCTTGTTCGGGGGTTTTTTTGACGCCTCCCTGAGAACCAGGAAGAATGTAACACAAATTTAACTCAATTGACAAGCATTTATTTACTATATATTAATCATATTTCTTAATTGCAAGTATTTACCATAATATTAGCGCCGATCTTTTCTTGATTAGTCGTGTGCGCCGCGTCCTTTTCTCTTTCGATTCCCGGGAACTATCCGGTTGACGTACCAGTATCGAGGGCCTAGTTTCCATTCAGCGTGATAGGCCAGTACGTTAGGTAGCTTCCTGCCAGTAGGGCGCGCTCTAATAGGAGTATTGCGTCATGGCTGGCAGGCCAGCACTAGTTTCTTCAAACTGGCCCCCATTGAACGTCGGGGCGGGCCTCGAAGTCGTCAAGGACGTTTGCAAGGGTGGCAATTCCATCAAGCGGAAGCAGAGGGAGGGGCCAGTTGATTTTGGCCGGGGTGGCGGGCCAGAGTTCGGCTGTAAATGGATTATCAATTTCAAGGGAAACCCGGTCCACAAGCGAAAGGCAGATAAGAGCGAACAGGTGTCCAGCGCCGAAAGCCGTCGTCTTTACATTGTTGCGACGTCTGCCAGTGGGTGCCTTCGGAATAAATGATATGAAAAGTCCGCGACTCCAGTAACCGGCGGACCATTCAAATACATTATGATAGCCAATCCATATTTTTAGTCCGCTGGGCATCCGTTGGTGGTTTTTAAAAGCGGATAAAATTTTTGCGGTGGCGACGGGAATCGCTTCACGATCATAGTCAGCAACAAGAAACTTAAGGGTCAGCCAAATTGCCAGTTTTGTCAGGCTATCATTGTCGATAATAGTAGATTGGCCTTGTACAATAGGCTTGAGAATTGGCTTCATATTTTTCTCAATATCTCCCATCCATGTTTCGTTACATTTTTTGCAAACAACTTTGATTTGTTTTGTGAAGACATGGCCCGTCTGGGGCTTCTTGCGTGTGGTTTTCATACTGTCGCGGGTTTGCAATGTGATTGCCGTCCAGTTTCGTGCGTTTGGGATTTTCGGGAGATACGGGTGCATCCATTCCGGCCATAGATGTTCTTTGCTCATAGGATTCCCGCGCACCCCGCCGCCGCCACAAAAAATACAGCGGCTTGGTGGTCTAAGGTTTCGACGTTTTGGCTTTTTTCTCATATAATCGACCTATGCCTGATACGAGGGAACTTACTCGGGACCAATTGTTGCGGCGTCTCTTGAAAACGCCCCCACAACCACGCCCCAAGCGGGAGCGATCCAAAAGCGTAGCGCCCAAACGCAAGAAAGCGAACGTGAAAAAACGCTGACGGTTATGCTTGGTCCGCTTCAATCCACTTGTGGATGTGCTGAATTTTGTCATAGTTGAACCGCACAACGTCGCCCTGCTTTAAGTCGGCGTGTTCTGGTTCGTGCTCAAACGCTCCGATTGCCCCTTCAAATTCAGGTTGGGGCTTGATCACCTTAGTCACGCGGATTGACGCGGCTTTCCCTTCGTACCGTAGATCAACCACGGCGCCCTCAGTAATGATGATGGATTCTGGCGTGGCAATCGGGCGCCCGGTGCTACTGGCGCCGAACATTCTGCGCGCTTCAAATTCTGGAGTTTTGATCATGTCGCACCATTTCGAAGTTAGTGAGGGCGGAAGCGAAACATTGCTACTGGTATACCCGCCAGCGGTGATCCGTGAACTCGCGGAAATATTGGTGTCGGCTGAAAGGCTTCATGGGCCGCTGCCGACCATGATGCAAACACCAATATACGGGACTTACACTTTTACGGCTTCACGCGAGAATAGCGACGACGACGCCAGCGAAGAAAAGCCTTCGCGTGCTGCTTAGGCGTTCGTGGCTTCACTAGGTTGATGGTACATGAGCCGCTTGCCCTTGGCACCCTTGAGTAGTTCATCGCCACGCTCGCCGTCAGACATCTTGCGAGTGTTGTGACGAAAATCGAATTCGGCCAAATAGCGATAAAGGTGGGCCTCGCTCACTGAATGGAACGAGCCCATCATCCCGCGCTTGAGAAGGGCGAAGTAGGACTCAACGCTATTCGTGTACCAGAAGGTTCCGCGCACGTATTCACCGGCGCTGTGGTTGACGGTGCCATGCCCTACGAATTCCCTGCCCACCTTGGGGTAGACCACACTCTCATCGGTCATCAGGTATGACTTACGGCTGGCGTTCTTGACGATGATCGGGCGCAGAGTTTTCGAGTTCACGCTGGTAACGTGAAAGGACCGCACTTCGCCGCCGCGTTCCACCAGTGCGACCACAGCTTCTTTCTTGGGGATCGCCTTGCCCTTATGGGCGTTCTTGGCTTTGCCGCCGATGTAGGTTTCATCGACTTCCACAATCTTGTTGTCCCCGCCGATGGGGCCGCGCGTTGGGTCGATGGCGCACTCGCGTAAGCGATGAAACAAGAACCACGCGGTTTCATAATTCGTGCCGATCATCCTTTGGAGTTGAAGCGCGCTCATGCCCTTCTTGCTGGACGACATCAATTGCGCGGCCAGAACCCATTTGCAAAGCGGCACCTTGGACCGCTCCATAACGGTTCCAATCGTCACGGTGAACGGCTTGCGGCAGTCCTTGCATTTGTAGACGCCGGGGCGGGTGCTTTTGCCCTTTAGCTTGGTGATCCGGTCGCCAGTGACGCCACAGCGCGGGCAGTACGGACCATCGGGCCAAAGCAAGGCTTCAAGGTGAGCGCGGGCCGCGTCGTCGTCATGGTAGATCGGATTGGTGAGGTCAACTTTAGGTGTGGTCATGGCTTCAACTCCTGATTTGAAGCCATCTTACATCATATGTTATGGTACGTCAACCGGATAGTTCCCCGATTCCCCGATGCCGGGGGCCCCGGTCCCGGGCCTCGGGCGCGATTTACCGGCGCCTGGTTTTTTGTTATCCTCGTCGTCCGAGCCGATCGGGGTGTTCCGGTCCGGACGCCCGAGCGGGGTATGGGTTCGGAAGGAGGCGGCGCGTGCTTTGCGGGGTCTTGTTCAGGACACTCATCAGGGAGGGCCGGCTCACCGTCATCGATGCCGGCGGCAAGAGGCACGTCTTCGGCGAGGACCGGTCCCCGGCGGTGACGATGCGCCTGCACGACCGGTGGATCGAAAAGCAACTGTTCCTCAATCCCAACCTCCATATCGGCGAAGGCTACATGGACGGGCGGCTGACCGTCGAGGATGGCGATCTCTACGACCTCCTCGACCTCATTCTCAGGAACGTCGGCTGGGGCTACGGCCATGGGCTGGGCGAGGTACTCGCGGTGTTCCGGCGCGCCGCCAGGCGTCTGATGCAATTGAACACGCTTAACCGGTCGGTGCGCAACTCGGCCCACCACTACGATCTTTCCCACACCCTCTACGACCTCTTCCTCGACCGCGACCGGCAATATACCTGCGCCTATTTCGCCACGCCGGAAGACGGTCTCGATATCGCCCAGGAACGGAAAAAGCGGCACATCGCGGCGAAGCTCCTGCTCGAGCCGGGGCAACGGGTGCTCGAGATCGGCTCGGGCTGGGGCGGCCTGGCGATCTATCTCGCCCAGGAGACCGGGGTCGAGGTGACCGGCGTCACCCTGTCGGAGGAGCATCACCGGATCGCAACCGGCCGCGCCGAGGCGCTCGGGCTGGGCGATCGCGTGCGCTTCGTGCTCAAGGATTACCGCGAGGTCGAGGGCCGGTTCGACCGCATCGTCTCGATCGGCATGTTCGAGGCCGTCGGTGTCGCCTACTTCCGCCGTTTCTTCGAGAAGATCCGGGATCTGCTGAGCGACGACGGGGTGGCGCTTCTGCACTCGGTCGGGCGCCTCGACGGGCCCGGCGCCACCAACCCGTGGCTTCGCAAATACATCTTTCCGGGGGGTTACGCGCCGGCCTTGAGCGAAGTGATCCCCCATGCCGAGCGGGCCGGGCTGTGCATAACCGACATCGAGATCCTGCGCCTTCACTACGCCGAGACGCTGAGGCTGTGGCGAGGGCGCTTCATGGCCAACCGGGACGAGGTCAAGGCACTCTTCGATGAACGCTTCTGCCGAATGTGGGAATTCTACCTCGCCGGCAGCGAGGTGTCGTTCCGCCATGGCGGGCTGATGGTGTTCCAGCTACAGTTGGCGGCGAAACTCGGCACCGTGCCGCTGACCCGCGATTACATCACCGATTGGGAACGCGCCCATGAGGCCGTGCCCACCCCCGCATACCCCCGGTGAGTGAGGGGTACGGGAGGCTAAGCCGGGGCCATCGTCTCGGACGGCGTGTGCGCGGACACGTTATTTGAAATGAACCACAGAGACACAGAGGCACGGAGGAAAACAAGAATAGGTTTTTTCCCTTAAGAATAAAAAGAAATCACTTCTTCTCTGCGCCTTTGTGCCTCTGTGGTGAGTCGTTTTTTGGTGTCCTTGGGCGGTCTATTGACTAACAGCCGGCGACGCACTTCGCGTTGCCGTCGAACTCCATGGTCTTGCCGCTGAGCGGCAGATGCACCGGGATGCCCTTGACGAGGCTCTTGAACTTCGCCGTCCTGGACTTCGGATCGAGCTTGCCGCCCTTGGTCACCGCTTCGTTGGCGTGGGCCGGGATCACCGCATTGGGCTTGATCAGTTCGTTCACCGCCCAGGCGGCTTCTTCCGGCCCCATGGAGAAGATATCGCCCATATTGACGACCGCCAGCTTGGCCTTGTAATAGCGCCTGACGATGGTCTCCATGTCGCTGGTATGCCCGGTATCGGCGCTGAGATAGACCACCAGACCGTTGGTGAAGGTCAGGATATATCCGTTGTCGGGGCCGGTATAGGCGGTAAGGCCATCGGGCTTGAGCGCGTCCGCCAGCCCCTTGTCGAGGAAGGCGGGGGAGATGCCGTTGCTGTGAACCACCGGCACGATGGCGATCTTGACTCCCTTGACGGTCCGCTTGCCGCCGAAACGCAGTATCTGGACCTGTTTCGCCGAGCCGCCGGCGGCGACGATCTTCTTCTGTAGGAAACCGCGCATCTGGCCGCCGACGACGACCTTGGATTTCTTCTTGGCGGCGATATTCGCGGTGTTGGAGTTGGGCTTGGTCGACACCGAGGTCTTCGGCTTGGCGCAGGTCCCGGCGTTGAGCTCGGGCGGGATGCGGTCACCGATATGATCGCCATGGACGCTGGAAAGCAGCACCACGTCGACCTTGCCAAGCCTTGGGTCCGATGGTCCCAATACCGAGCGCCCGGCGTCGAACAGCAGTGTCGTGCCGTTGGGGTCCTCGAACAGCATGGCCCGGTCGCGGCGGCAGACCTCGCCCGTGTGGGTGCCGAGCGCGGTGATCTTCACGTTGCCCCCCGCCGCCTTGGCCTCCGTCGGATTGACCGCCCAGCCGGCGACGGCGCCTGACACGGCGATCGTCAGTACAAGCATCGGTATTTTCATCATCGTCTCCCTGTCGTTCGTTGTGCCGGAAACGGAAAGCGAAACGATCCGGCATGAATTTTCGGCGCCATTTTGGCGATGCCGACGCGATTCCGCAACCGTGCCGGCGCGCCGCTCGGCAACCCTAGTCTTGCGATCCCTGGCCTTGATGCGGACGCAGGCGCGCCAATTCGGCTAACATGACCGGTGCTAGGCTGAAAGTAGGCGGGTCCCATTACTTGCTCTCGCAGGAGGCGATCATAGTGCCGAGACTGTCACCCCGATTCGAGGCCGCCCTGGTCATGGCGGCGCAGCTCCATGCCGATCAATCGCGCAAGGGCACCGATGTCCCCTACCTTGCCCACCTGTTGGGGGTCTGCGCCATCGCCCTGGAATATGGCGCCTCGGAGGACGAGGCGATCGCCGCGCTGCTTCACGACGCGGCGGAGGACCAGGGCGGGATGGCGACGGTCGGACGCATTCGGGAGCGGTTCGGCGACAAGGTTGCCGATATCGTCGTCGAGTGCACCGACAGTTTCGACGACCCACCGCCGCCATGGCGCCAACGCAAGGTTGGCTATCTCGCCTCGATCGCCAACGAGTCGGCGTCGGGGCGGCTGGTTTCGCTCGCCGACAAGCTCCATAACGCGACCGCGATCTTGCGGGATTACAGGCAACATGGCGAAGCATTGTGGGACCGCTTCGAAGGGGGACGGGACGGCATTCTCTGGTATTATCGTGCCCTCGCGGACGCCTTTTCCGATCTCGAACCTTCGCCGTTGAGTGACCGGCTCGAAGAAGTCGTGTCCGAGCTGGAACGCGCCGCCGGCCTGGAAAGATCATAGGCCAACACCAGCCACGGGGAGGACCAATGGCTCACGATTCGGATCGGGATAACCCCCATACAAGAGGTGTCGCGTCGTTCGTCGCCAATCTCGTCTATGACGATATTCCGGAGGAAGTGCGCCAACGCATCAAGCTGTTGATCCTCGATGCGCTGGGTTGCGGGCTATACGGCGCCAAGCTGCCGTGGAGCCGCATACTCATCGACCGGCTGAGCCGATTGGACGACAGCCGGGGCTGCGCTATTTGGGGCACCGATAAGCGGATCTCGGCGCCCCACGCGGCGCTGCTCAACGGCTCCCTGGTCCAGGGCTTCGAGTTGGACGACGTCCATCGCCAAGGCATCATCCACGTCGGCGCGGTGACGCTGCCGGCGCTCATCGCCGTCGCCGAGATCAGGAAACAGCCGATGACGGGACGCGATTTCTTGACCGCCGCGGTCGCCGGCTACGAGATCGGCCCCAGGGTCGGCATGTGCATGGGACAGGAACATATCGCCCAGGGCTGGCATTCCGGCGCCACCTTGGGCGTGTTCTCCGCCGCCGCCGGCGCCGCCCGGGGTCTCGGATTGTCGGAGGAGCTGACCGTCCATGCGCTTGGCATCGCCGGCACCCAGTCCTCGGGCCTCATGGCCGTGCAGTACGGCGCCATGGCCAAGCGCCTGCATGCCGGGCGCGCGGCGCAGAGCGGCCTTTACGGCGCGCTTTTCGCCGAGGCCGGATTTACCGGCATCCTCGATGTGTTCGAAAGCGATTATGGCGGCTTCTGCACCACCTTCTCGCGCTCCCACGACCGCTTCGACCTATCGCAGCTCACCGGCGGCCTCGGCGAGCGGTTCGAGACCATGCGCATCGCCCTCAAATTCTATGCCTGCGTCGCCAGCAACCACACCACGTTCGACGCCATCCGCCTGATGCGGGACCGCCACCCCTTCGGGCCTGAGGACGTCGATCGCATCGTCGTCCACGGCTCCAAGGTGACGGTCGATCATGTCGGCTGGAAATACCGGCCCGAGGGCATGACCTCGGCCCAACTCAACCTGCCCTTTTGCGTCGCCACCTTGCTGCTCGAGGGCGACGTCTTCGTCGACCAGTTCAGCGACGACGTGATCGCCGACCCGGAGCGCATGGCCTTGGCCGAGAAGGTGACGACGTTGCACGATCCCGAGATCACCGCCAAGGGGTCGAACTATCGCCACCTGGTCCGGGTCGAGGTCCATCTCAAGGACGGCACGGCGATGGAGGAGACCGTCGAGTCCGCCAGGGGCAGCGAAAAGCGGTTCGCCAGCGAGGCCGAGGTGGTCGGGAAGTACTCCAAGCTCGCCCGCCATGGGCTGGACGGGGCGGCCGCGAACGAGTTGCGCGATTGCATCCTGAACCTGGAAGAAGTCGAGGACGCGGCCACCATCGCCCGCCTGCTCAGCCGCGCTTAAAGCGCGATCACTCCAGCAGGCCGACGAGTGAATCGCGCCCGGCCAACCCTTCGAGCGATTCGAACAGCGCGTTCGCTTTGGCCTCGCCGAGGCCGGCGGCCAGGGTGGTGAATTTGCGCCGCCTGGCGTCGTCGTCCATCGGCCGGCTTGGCGTGCCCTCGAAATCGTCGACGGCCTTTTCCAAGACCCGGCCGTCACGCAAACGGACCTCGACGCGGCTGGCCCAGGCGTTGCCGGGTTTGGCGGCTTCGGCGTACGGCTCGACCCTGACCTTGCGGCTCAAGGCCAGGATGCCGGGATCGTCGATGGCGCCGTCGAGGAAGGAACGCGGGTCTCGCGGGTCGCGATAGAGCGCCAGCGCGGCGGAGAAGGGCACGCTGTATTGCGCCGCCATGATGTCCTTGGGCTCGGGGATGACATGGTGGCTGAGCACCTTTTCGCTCGCCCCGATGGTCAGCGCCTCGACGTCGGCGCCTGAAAATCCGTGTTCTTCTTGAAGCTCCAGCAGACCCTGGACCGGCGTATGGGCGGTGATGTGGCAGGGAAAGCGCTTGAGGCAGATGAATTCGGTCTCCCAGCTGTCGCCGAGGCCGGCGGTGAGCTTGGCCACGTCGGGCTCATGGGCGTAGGTGAAGAGGAAACCGAACTCGCCTTCGAGGATGCTGTCGGGTCCGGTGAAACCGTCGCGCGCCAGCGTCGCCGCCATCACCCCGCCCTCGGCGGCGCGGCCGAGATGCAGGCGCTTGACCATGCCGCCGCTTCCCGACTTGGCGAACTCGAGCACGCCCGAACAGAGCGAGCCGGAAATGCCGAGCGCGTTGGTCATCTGCTCGGGCCCGAGCCCCATCAGCCGCCCCGCCGTCACCGCGGCGCCGAACACCCCGGTCAGGCCCGGCGCGTGAAAACCGAGGATTTCGCTGGTATGGCGGGTCGCCGCGCCGATCCGCGACATCACCTCGCAACCGGCGACGAACGCCGTCAACAGCGCCTTGCCGGAGCAACCCAGCTCTTCGCCGACGGCGAAGCCCGAGCCGCCGAGGATGGCGCCGGGATGGACCCCGGTGCTCGGTTTGCGCAGGCTGTCGAGCTCAAACGCATGGGAAAGCGCGCCGTTGGCGAGCGCCGCCAGGGGGGCGTGGACCTTGACGCCCGGCGCCCCCAGGATGGTCGAGGCGCCGCCTTGACCGACGTTCCTCGCGTAATCGATGATGATCCGGCTCCACGGCAAGCCGGCGCCGAACAGCGCCACGCCGACGGTGTCGGTCAGGCAGACGCCGGCGCGCTCGAGGGCAGCTGCCGGGATGTCGTCATAGTCAAGATCGGCGGCGAAGCCGGCAAGTGTACGCGTCGCCATTCCGGCGCCTCCCGCAATCGTTAAAATTCAAATCAAGGCCGCGAGCGCCGCCCCGTACGGACTTCTGGCCGGTCTTTATCTGGCGGCGGCCCAAAGGGCCAGCCGGGTGTTAGACGTTGGCAGAACTTCATGAAGGCCAGATTAGCTTCCTCATTCAGCCATGGCAAATTCGACATTGAACCTTGTGCAAAGGTAACATATATGTTACTTATCATGTATGATCGAGATCAGGGAATACATCGATACCCTAGGCCGCAGCCCCTTCGCCAGGTGGTTCGACGGGCTCAATGCCCGCGCGGCGGCCAAGGTAGCGACGGCCCTGGCCCGCATGGCACAAGGCAACCTCTCCAATGCCAAGAGTATCGGGGCCGGTGTCTCAGAGTACCGCATAGATTTTGGCCCCGGCTACCGGGTCTATTTCGGCAAGGACGGAGACACCCTCATCATCCTGCTCGGCGGTGGCACCAAGAAGCGCCAGCAGAGGGATATCGAGGCCGCCCAGGACCTCTGGCGGGAGTACAAACAGCGCAAGCGACGGGAGACTTAGAACCATGGCCCTGACACGAGACTTCAAAGAGACGATCCAGGCCCGCGTCAGGCGCGATCCGGCCTTCCGTGAGGAACTGCTCAGGGAAGGGGTCGAGTGCCTGCTCTCCGGCGACCTGGACACCGGCAAGGCCGTGCTGCGCGACTACATCAACGCCACAATCGGCTTTGAGAAGCTTGGCGGTCTCACCGACAAGTCGCCCAAGAGCCTCATGCGCATGTTCGGCCCCAAGGGGAACCCCCAGGCCCGCAACCTGTTCGAGATTATTGGCTGTCTCTTGAAACGCGAAGGCCTGCGCTTCAAGGTGACGGCCGTGCGGTGATGCGTTGCCGCGCGTCGCGGTCCATCGCCCGGCGTCGTCATGGCGCCTTCATGTAGTCCCTGTCCCATAGTGCCTCCGGTGACGATCGATCAGTATAATCGATCCCATCACCTTTCGGGACTGAACACGTAGAGGACCGTCGCCACGGGTCATTGGGCCTCTCCCATCTTGATTTTGACGGGCTAGACGCCGATAGTCTAATCGGGTGGTGGGAATCAGATGAGCAACCTTTTCCAGACCTTGATGCGGCCGGACCGCGAGGAGAGCGAACAGCGAGCGGAGGTTGCGCGCGCCGCCAATCTGCTCCAGATCGGTGAGTTCCAGTTGCTGCAACTGGCCTATCACGACTGGCACGGCCGGGACGTGACGCCCGACGCCATAAACCGCCTGTTCCGGACCTACATGATGGAGAACGAGGTGCCGCACTGGGCGCGGCATTACGCCCGCCACATCATGGCGCTCGATGCCGCGGGCGTGCTGGATGATCAGGAGCCGCGCTATCACCGCTACGACGAGGATTCCCGCACCCACGTCTCCCATGGGGTTCGGCAGTTCTGCATGGTCGCGGCGGCGGTGACGATCTGCATCGGCGGCGCGCTGTTGATCAGTTACCTGGCGACAGGCGGGAACACCGCCGTGATGCCGCCTTATTTCGAGGAAAACGAGCTCCAACCGAGACCTTAGTTGGGGCACTATCGGGCCGGATGGAATCGTTTGGCCAATGCTCCGGTCGGGAGAGGAACGGTTTGCCGCTGGTCTGGAACGGACTATAGTTGCCGAGCCATGTTTGAATTCGCAGCCGAATGGGAGAGACCGATCAACATGATCTTCCTGGCGGCGACCGGCGCCATCGCTTGGCATGGCGTGCGCGCCCGCAACGCCGACGGCTCTAACGATACCGTGCACTTGCTGTTCGGATGCATCGCCGCCGTATTCTTCGTGCTGGTGCTTTTTCGGGATGTGCTTGGCGTGATCAGTTTCTGACCGGGGTGGACGGTCGGGGTTTCCCCATCCGCCGCCGGCATCGAACGGGCCGCTCTATCCATACATTCACGCAATCGTGATCTTCTATAGAATCATGTAATCGGCTCTGGGGCTGTGTTTACCTCGAAAACCTGCGCGGTTGCGGAATGTTATAGCTTGTTGACTGACGTAGCGCAGTCGAATATTCTACGTTCCCATAGTATGACGAAAGAATGTTGCTAGGGCTGGATTTCGTTCCCGCCCGGGCAACACAATACGAATAAAAAGAATCAGGGGTGGCAGCGTAGAGTTCAAATCAACCTGTGAACAATTGAAGCGTTGTGTCTTCGTGGGCGAGGGCCGTTCAGCGGTTTTGGGTTTCGCCTGTTTCCGAAGCCACCGGTCTTGAGACCGCGATAAGATGTGCGAGCACGCGCGCGGGGGGCTGAGCAAAGAACGGGGGAAGTATCGTGGAAGCTAAAATTGTATGGTTGTTCCTATTTGTAGTGCTCTACTGGGTCTACTGTATCTATTGGGGCTGGCGGAGTGCCCAGATGGCGAGGACGGCCACCGACTACTTCATCGCTGGGCGTACATTGTCATTATGGGTGTTCGTTTTGGCGGCCACCGCGACATCGTTCTCGGGGTGGACGTTCATGGGACACCCGGGGCTGGTGTATCGTGATGGGTTCCAGTACGCCTATGCGTCATTCTACACCATCACCATACCGTTCACCGGGGTGATTTTCCTCAAGCGCCAATGGATGCTGGGCAAGCGCTTCGGCTTCGTCACGCCGGGCGAAATGTTGGGGAGCTATTTCCAAGGTGACCTGATCCGCGTCCTGACGGTGATCGTGGCCCTGCTTTACTCCATACCGTATTTGGGCGTGCAACTGGGGGCTTCCGGGTATCTGTTCAACGTCATTACCGTGACCGAGAACTTCCCGGACGGGATGTTCACCCAGAATGTCGGCATGTGGATCCTGTCGATCGTCGTGTTCATTTACGTCGCCTCTGGAGGGCTGCGCGCGGTGGCCTACGTGGACACCCTGCAATGCATTCTGTTGGCGCTCGGCATCATCATCTATGGCTCCATCGCCCTCAACGCGGTGGGCGGCTGGGATGCCCTGCAGGAGGGCCTGGCCAAACTGGCCGCGTCGGACGTCGGTAAATGGGGGACCACCAAGGGCTATGGCGGTGGCGACTACAACGCCTACTTCGCCATCCCCGGGGTCATCCAGTTCACCGCCGGCCTCGGCAAGGCGACGCCCGTGGGCGGTCTATGGACCGGCATCATGTGCCTGACCTACATGTTCGCGCTGATGGGCATCCAGTCGGCTCCGGCGTTCACCATGTGGTCGTTCGCCAACACCGACCCGCGGCCGTTCGCGCCACAGCAGGTCTGGGCGTCGTCTTTCGGGATCGGCTTCATCCTGTTCTTCTTCACCGCCTTCACGGGCATGGGCGCGCATCTTCTGGGCGCCAACCCGTTGGTGACGGAGGCGGGCCTGGCGCTGTCCAACGTGTTGCCGGCATCCATCGCCGCCGCGCCGGACTCCCTGGTGGCGCACTATATGAACCTGATCGCGGACGGGGCGCCGTGGCTGGTCGGGATATTGGCGATTTGCGCGCTGGCGGCCATGCAGTCCACGGGGGCGGCATATATGTCCACCGCGGGCGGCATCCTGACCCGCGATATTTACAAGCGCTACCTGAACCCGGCCTCCACACACAAAATGCAGAAGCTGGCCGGGCGCATGGGCGTCGGCTTCATCGTCATCAGCGCGCTTCTGGTGGCCACCTACTCGCGTGACGCCCTGGTGCTGCTCGGCGGGTTGGCGGTGGCCTTCGGTTTCCAGATGTGGACGCCATTGGCCGCCGTGTGCTGGTTCCCATGGATCACCCGTCAGGGGGCCAGCTACGGCCTGTTGGCCGGCATCATCGGTGTCATCTTTACCGAGAAGTTCGGAATCGGCATCCTCACCGACATGGGACTGGACTTCTGGGGCCGGTGGCCGTGGACCATCCACTCGGCCGGCTGGGGCATGATCCTCAACCTGACCACTTGCCTCATCGTCTCGTGGAGGACCCAGGACGCGGCCCAATTGGCGCACCGAATGACGTATCACAACTTCCTGCGCGAGCATGCCTCGCTGTCGCCAAGCAAGAAGAAGCTGGTGCCGGTGGCCTGGGGCATCACCATTGCGTGGATGTTCTTCGGTATCGGCCCCGGCGCCGTCATCGGCAACGACATCTTCGGCGCGCCGAATGTGGGCGTCGACGGCTGGACCTTCGGCATGCCGTCCATCTGGGCCTGGCAGATTCTGTTCTGGATTCTCGGCGTCGGCATGATGTGGTTCCTGGCCTACAAGATGGAGATGTCCACCATCCCCGAAAAGGAAATCGTGGCCTTGGTGGAAGACATCGGCGACACGGCCGAGGAACAGGCCCAACGCATGTAGCCGAACATCGTGGCGAGTCTCCAGGGGGAAGGGATTTACCCTTCCCCCTGTTTTTTGCCAGTCTCCGGGGGCAAGGGATTTACCCTTCCCCCTGTTTTTTGCCAGTCTCCGGGGGCAAGGGATTTACCCTTCCCCCTGTTTTTTGCCAGTCTCCGGGGGCAAGGGTTTTTACCCTTTCCCCTGTTTTTTGCCAGTCTCCGGGGGCAAGGGTTTTTACCCTTTCCCCTGTTTTTTGCCAGTCTCCGGGGGCAAGGGTTTTTACCCTTTCCCCTGTTTTTTGATAGTATCGGGTTGGCGTGCTGACCCGAGACCTCGATATCATCCATGCGGTACTGCCATGGAGGCATTGTTTTCACCCGAGTCCAAATGGTTGTGGTCGGCGGCACTGGGGTTGGCGCTGTTCTTCCCCGTGCGCCAGTTGATCTGGGTGCTTTCGGTGCGCCGGTTGCAGCGCCGGACGGGCGAGCTTCCGGAGGAAGCCGCCCGGATGTCCCTGAAACGCCGCGCCGGCGCGACCTCCTTGCTCCTGTGCCTGGTTTTCGCCGCCACATGGGGCGCCGTCTTGTTCGCCGGAGGCGGCCCGTGAATATCAAGGGGTTCGGCGACCCGAAGGTGCTGCGCCGCTTCGTCATCCTGTTGGGCGTCGCCACCTTCGTCATGTTCACGTTCTGGGCCGTGTTCAGGAACTACCTCGACGCCCCGCCAGGGGATTTCGAGGTCCGCCAGGGCGATATCCTCTTGGGTGACGGCAAATACGGCAAGGCCCTGGAGCGGTTCAACGCGGCGCTTGGCGAGTCGCCCGACCACCGCGGTGCATTGATGGGGCGGGCACTGGTGTTTCTGCAGACCGAGCGTGATGTCGAGGCGAGGGCCGAATTCACTTACCTGATCGACTATCTCCGCAAGAGCCTGGCGCCCGATGATTCCACCGGCGCGGCCACCCTGGCGGCGGCCTATGCCAACCGGGGCATTCTGCACGACCGCTTGGGCCGCTACGAAAATGCGTTGGCCGACTACATCGAGGCGATGAAGGTCGACGAGGGCGCCGTCGACGGCCCCAGCCTGATCGACAAGGTCATCTACGGCACGCCGAGACCGGCGACGATACGCCAGCGCGCCATCTACCTAAGCCAGCAACTGGCCCTGCCGGCGCACAAGCGGTTACTCAGGATACCGGAAAAGGACGCCGAACAGCGGATGTACAAACCATTCTGAGGCCCCGCCGGATTTGCTCGGTTGGCAAACGAAATAATTCATGTGATAGTTCTAAGTTCCGACGAGCGGGAGGCCGTAGGCCGGCCGTGAAGGGATGTGTAGGAATTTGAAGAGAGAAATCCATGCCGGAAGATAGCGAACCGGAAGAAAAACAGATGCCGTCGGTGGGGAAGCAGATCATGGCGATCGGCATCATTATCGCGGGCATCGTGGCGCTGCTCGGTGGCGGTCTGCTTTTGTCCAAGTTCCTGGGCTGACGGCCCGTTTCGAATCATCGAGGAACGGATGGGGCGGGTCACCGGGACTTCGCAATCCCCTGGGGACCGACAATCGACGTTGACGGCGCGAACCAATGATGGGGAGCGCCACTTTGGGAGATCAATTTGAACAGATTAGCGCCATGAGAATTGGTTTTTTCTTTATTGTGCCCGCATTCGTTGCCGCGGGTCTTGTTTTGCCGGCCCCGGCCGGCGCCGAATGTTACGATAAGCCCTCCGCATACGTGATCTGGGCGAAATGCGACAAGGCACGGGCCAATCTGAAGGGAGTCAACCTGAAAGGGGCGGTTCTCGAGGATGCCGTGCTGCACGATGCGGACCTTTCGGGCGCCAATCTCGAAAAGGCCGATCTCAGAGGCGCCGACCTTCGGAAGGCCAATCTTTCGGGCGCCAATCTCAGGAAAGCGAAGTTGCAGAAGGCCATCCTCAAGGACGCCAATCTCTCGGGCGCCGATCTCACCGGCGCCAACCTGACGGGAAGCAACCTCGAACGCGCCAACCTCAGCAACGCCAAGCTGAACGGGGTCAAGTTACAAGGCGTCCGCATGGCGGGCGCCACCTGGACCGACGGTAAGACCAAATGCAAGGGCGGCTCCGTCGGCAAGTGCGATAAATAGGCCGCTGCCCCCGAATCATTGATCCCTTATTCGATTTCGATGTCGATCAGCGGCGCGAACTGTTGGCCGCCATGGCCGTCGGCATCACCGGGATCACCCTGAATGACCGGCCGCGGGATCGAGGCCTTGATCGCCAGCGCGTTGTCGCAGAAGAAGAACCGCACGTCCTCGACCGGCACATCGTAGAGCCGGGCCACCACCTCGGCGCCAAGGGCGCCTGAACGCTTGACGCGCCGATAGACCTCGGGCTCGTCGAACATGATATCGAAGGTCAGAACGAAGGGTCCCGCGTTCTTCGATCTGATCAGGCTTGCGAGATCGCCGAGCTTGGCCACGCTTAGCCTCCTGTTCCCGGCCGACGATGTGCCGAAGGCTCAACCGACATCGACGATCTCCATCGGGAACATCTCATAGGCATCGTCGGGCTCGACGACGTGGTTGACGGAGAACCGGTAAACCAGGCCACGCTCGAGATGGGCCGGGTTGTAGGGGAAGGCGACACCGGTAATCAGGCCGCTCCATTCGGGGATCGGCAGATGGAGCGCCTGGTGGCGGACGATGGCCGATATGTCGTTGGCCATTTCCTGGTTCGGCGCCGTCACCTCGAACACCAGGCAAAGTTCATGGGCGCGGATTTCACGCACCGGCTCGAGCCCGCCCATGGTCCCGTCCTTGCCGTAGACGCGGATGTCGAAGCGGTAATCCCCCTCGTCCAGCTCGCCGCCAAGCACGTTCATCACCCGGTCGCGAACCCGCTCATCGAGCCTCGCGGTCCAATCGTCGATCTGGCGGATCATGTAGGGATCGCGGATCGAGCCGATGGTGATGGATTGGTAGCCGACCTTCTCGGCGCCCTCTAGCTTCACCGTATAGACCGGCGCCGGCCTGAAGGCCGAGCCGGTGACGCGCACCGAACGGTCATCGATGGCGGCATACTGGGCGGATGTCATGTCGAGGGTGCCGGAACTCTCGGTGATGAGGAACGGATCGGCGTTCTCATACAGGCTGTGGGCGGCGACGCTCTGGGGCGTGCAGCGAAGCTCGGGGTCGAGCGCCATGACGTCGAAATGGTCCTGGCGCAAGACGGCCATGACGCAGTCCGGCGTCTTGCGCCGCTCGACGCACGCCGCGCCGCATTCGAGGAGCTTGGCGGCGTGCCAGGAAAGCCCCGGCTCGAAGCCCTCGCGCACCGGGATGCCGGCGAAGATCGCGGTGTCGCTGGCGCGCCCGGCAAGGACCACCTCGGCGCCGGCGTCGAGCGCGGCCGTAAACGGCTCCGTCCCCATCATGCCGACGATGCGCTCGGCCCGGTCGATAACCGCCTCATTGAACTCGGGCGCCGGTGAGAGCGGCTTGACCCGCCCCTGGCGCAGCTTTTCCTTGAGGTAGTCCTTGTCCTGTTCGGCGTGGATCAGGGCGAGGGTGAAGCTCAAGCCCTCCTCGCCGGCGATCTCCTCGACGATGCCGCGGACATGGGCGAGATGCACCTCGCCCCCCGCGGTCCCGGCCGAGCCGATCAGCAACGGCACCCCCAGCCGGCGCGCGCCGATCAGCATAAGCCTCAGGTCGCGCTTGATCGAGGCGCGGGGAAAGGCGGTCGTCCCGGCGCCGAGACTGGCGGGGCCGGGATCGGTGGAACCGGCGTCGCAGCCGATGAAATGGGGCTCACGCTCGAGCGCTTCGGCGAACGAGCTTTCGAGGAAACCGGACCCCATCACCCCGGTGGGCGCGACGATCCGCAACTCATCCATCCGGCGAGGACCTCCAATAGTTCACCAGTGGCGCTCTTTTTCCCTGTTGCCGCCGCGCCGCGCCGCCGGTTCCGGGGTCGGCCGGCACCGGCCCCAGTTCGGCGCCCATTATGGGCCATGGCGGGGCGGCTGCCAACCGGGGCCTCGGCGGCCGCCACGGCGCGGCGCGCGCGGTTGACAGGGACACCGCCAAGGTCCGAAAATGGCACGGATATTCGAATGGCACGAAGTTTCGATAGCGGAGGAAAGAACCATGGGCCTGGCGAGGAAGTTGGCGGGGCGCATCACCGCCATGCGTTACGAGGATCTGCCCGATGAGGCCATCCATTGGGCCAAGATCGGCATACTCGACACCGTCGGGGTGGCCCTCGCCGGGTCGCGCGAAGACACCATGGGGATGGTCGAAAGGGTGACCGTCGCCGGCGCCGGGTCCGGCCCCTGCGTCATCTTCGGCGGCGACCGGCGGGCAAGCCCGCTGGATGCGGCGCTGATCAACGGCACCGCCTCCCATGCGCTCGATTTCGATGACTGCAACAACACCATGGGCGGCCATCCCTCGGCGCCGATGGTGCCGGCATTGATCGCGCTGGGCGAGACCCTGGACGTCAATGGCGAGGCGTTCATCCTGGCCTACGTCGCCGGGTTCGAGACCGAGACCAAGATCGCGCTCGGCGTCAACTTCCATCATTATGAGAAAGGCTGGCATCCGACGGCGACGCTTGGAACCTTCGGCTCCGCCGCCGCCTGCGCCAAGCTTCTCGGTCTCTCCGTCTCCAGGACCGAGACGGCGCTGGCGATCGCGGTCTCCCTGGCTTCGGGGGTCAAGGCCAATTTCGGCACCATGACCAAGCCGCTTCATATCGGCCATTGTTCGCGTAACGGCTTGTTCGCCGCCCTCCTCGCCCGGGAAGGCTTCACCGCCAATGGCGAGGCCTTCGAGCACAAGCAGGGGTTCCTCAACGTGTTCAACGGTCCGGGGAACTTCGATATGCAAAAAACCCTCGATCATTGGGCCGATCCGCTCGACATCGTCAAGCCCGGCCTGGCGGTCAAGCAGTATCCCTGCTGCGGCAGCACCCATTCGGCGATCGACGCCATGCTCGAGATCGTGCGCGAGCGGGATCTCACGCCCGGCAACGTCGAAAAGATCGCCTCGCTCACCCATACACGCC